>DAOPZV010000058.1:0-19497 GCA_035353575.1 Prolixibacteraceae bacterium
AGATTGCATATCCGTATGGTTTTATTACCATACATCCTCTAACCGCAGAGTTCTCAGCAAGATCTGCTTTGACTACCAGATCGTTATACCACTGAGAATAATTTTCGCTGCGTGAAGTCAATTCTTTTGCCATTTTTCTATTTTTGGTATGGTATTTGCTTTTTTGTATTAGTTTTAATGCCTACAAAGAAAGTAAAATTATTACATTATAAAGGAGGGTTGACTATGAAAACTAAACTTACTATCATCTCATTTGTCGCATTGATGGTCAGTGCTTGTACCACGGGAACGCGCCTGACCAAGGCATACGAAGATGACATTTATTTCTCTCCCGCAGATGTTCCTCCAGTGGCAGCAGTACCCGATCAGTCGCAGCCCGATGCGAGATCGGCCAAGTCGAACAATAATGATACCAAAGGCAACAAAATTGTCATGAGTCAGATTGGTCGGAATGGAGATGGCACTTCAACTGTGAACAATTACATTTATCAGCAGGACAAAAACAATTCTTCTGAGAATCTATCTTATGATATGAATAATCAGGAGCTGGTTAACTCCGACACTACCCGTTATTATAATGACGATGATGTTAAAACCGTGATCAACAATTATTACGATAGTGATGATGTTGATTATGCGTATCGTATTCGTCGTTTCTACAATCCATATTGTTATAGTCCGTTCTGGGATAATTGGTATTCCGATTATTATTCGCCATGGTACACTGGTTATAATAGCTGGGGTTTTGGCTGGAATTACGGATGGGGATACGATCCTTACTACTCATGGGGTTGGGGCTATCCTTATTATTCAGGATACTATTCGCCATTTGCATTTGGCTTAGGTTATTGGGGCTGGAGCGGCTATTATGGCGGCTATTATGGCGGTAACTGGGGCTGGGGTGGAAATTATTATTACAACGACCACAATGTTGCCCGCCGAAGAGATACAAATTTATCACTCCCTGGTGGAGCTGGAAGAAATGCTGGCTCAATATCAGGAATTACCTCAGGAAGAAGGCCCAATACAATTGTTAATGGTGCGTCTGATTTGAAGAATGCTACAATAGTAAATGATAGAAGAGGTTCGACAAGCATTAATGGCAGAAGGCTGAGCTCTACACCAGGTAGAGAAATCAGCACTCAAATGCAGCAAAATGGTAATTCCGGAAATATTCGCAGGGCTTACGAACCTTCAACAACGGGGCGCACCTATGATCAGTCAACTGCGATCCGAAGAAACTATACGCCAAGTTATAACAAACCTCGTATTGTAAATCAATCAAATTACAATAGCAATAACTATTCACGTCCGCGGACATCTTCAACTTACGAAAGATCGTCGGTACGAAGCAGCAACTCGGGCTACCAATATTCCGAACCACGGAGTTCGTCGAGCATGAGGCAGACATACCGATCCAGTTCTTCTTATTCGACTGGATCCAGTTCTTCAGGATATAGTAGTGGATCATCCGGATACAGCCGATCTTCGTCAAATTATAGTTCCAGTCCAAGCTACAGCGCACCTAGCAGAAGTTCAAGCTCGTACTCCGGTGGCGGTAGTTCCGGTGGTGGTAGCTACAGCGGCGGAGGAAGCTCTGGTGGCGGTGGCGGTTCAGGTCACAGAAGATAAATTCAAGAGTGTTTAGAAAACAGAATACGAACAATCAACAAATTACTGAAGACATGAGAAAATTAGTATATATTCTTGGAATCCTGCTTTTAACATTTGATGTTTACGCACAGGATTTGACCGATGCCTTGAGGTATTCGAATTACAAGATTAAGGGAACAGCTCGGGCTGCAGCAATGGGAAACGCATTCGGAGCTTTAGGAGGCGATTTTACTTCACTCAGTATTAATCCGGCGGGAGTTGCAGTTTATCGGTCTGGCGAATTTACATTTACTCCGTCACTGGGTAATACCAGCGTTGATGGGACATATTTGGGAAAAACTTCGAATGATTCAAAGTACAACGTCAGCCTCGATAACATTGGTTATGTGGCAACAATTCCAACTGGTTCGAATAGCGAGTCAGGTGTTGTAAGCTTCAGCTTAGGATTGGGTTTTAATCGCCTTGGAAGTTTCTCAATGCGGTCATTAGCCGAGGGTGATAAATCACATAATTCTATTTTAGATTATTTTACAAACAATGCTAATAATGGCATTTATGACGACTATTATGAGGATTTAGCTGTCAGGTCAAATCTGTTATTTCAGGAAGCTGATGGCGCACCTTTCCAAAACGACATTACCAATGCGGGTTTTGGACAGTCGCAACGGAAATCCATCGAGCGTAAAGGATATATAAATGAGTATTTGTTTTCATTCGGTGCTAATTTTAACCATAAATTTTATTTAGGTGCAACCGTTGGTGTACATGATGTTTATTTCAAAGAAAATACAAATTTGTATGAATGGGATGCCCAAAATAATATTCCGTATTTTAATGATTTAAATTTTGGCACTTATTTGAAAACATCTGGGACTGGATTTAATTTGAAGATTGGAGCAATTTTTAAACCAACCGAAGAATTGAGACTTGGGTTAGCCTTTCACTCACCGACTTTTTATAAGTTGAGCGATGAATATGATAGCTCAATGAAATCGTCTATTACCTATGATGATGGAGTTACTGAAAATCTGACTAAAATACCAGATAAGGCTGGCGCATACGATTATGAAATTGAAACACCAATGAAAGCGGTTTTGAGTGCAGCGTATTTGTTTGGCAAAAAAGCGTTGGTTAGTGTTGACTACGAAATAGTTGATTATTCATCATCAAAGCTCAAAAACGGCAGTGATGGTTACGACTATTACGATCAAAACCAGGTAATTAAAGATGCTTATAAAGCAGTTGGGAACCTCCACCTTGGTGCTGAATACCGGGTTAGTCCTTCATTTAGTCTGAGAGCTGGATATGAGAACTATCCAAGTGCATTCAAATCAACATATCTTGATCAGAATAACTTGAATAAGAACGCTTCATATTCAACCATATCTGGAGGTTTTGGCGTGCGTCAGGGAAATGTATTTTTCGATGCGGCGGTAAAACATGCATGGAGCGACGAATACCTCAACCTGTATCCTTCAGCTCCAGAAATGGCGAAATACAATACGAAGCAAAACAGCGTGATTTTCACTCTTGGATATAAATTTTAAAAATCACATTTAAGAACAGATAACGAAAGCCGGATGTAAGTCATCCGGCTTTTTTGTTAATAAAAGGTTAACTGAATTTGGAAACAAAGTTTTTTTTTGAATGCGCTTTGCTTTAAATTAGCCTAACTGAACAAATACAAAATGTCTCATTTCACAGAAGTTAATTTTGAAACTGCCCTGAAATTTTTTGAAGAAGCGGAAGTTGGCGGAAACAGAATGCGAATAGGCGATTTTTCTACTTCCAAATGGCTTCAAAAGAAAAATCTAAATCTGGATGAATTAATAGAATTCTCGAAGAACTTACCCGATTCGAAAATTGTATTAATTGGAGAAGGACCTTTCGAAGGATTTTATATTTATTCGCTGAAAAAGAAAACATGTTTTAAATTTGAGCCCGGAACTCAGAACGATTAACTTCTACTCATAAAGCATGGCTTTAAATAATGGTGATCCAATTGGCAGAGCTGTTTACGATTATCATCTGAATTCGGTAAATGAGCCGGTGATTGTTCATTCTGAAGATTTTGATGACGACGAGATTGATACATCCTACATGTTTCGTTCGTATGCAAAAATGCCCGCGCTTGAGAAAAAAGCGCTCAAGCTTTGCCGTGGAAATATTCTTGATGTTGGCGCTTGTGCTGGTGCTCATTCGGTTTATTTACAGAATAATGGATTTGAGGTTACCGCGCTTGAAATTTCAGAGTTGTGTTGCAAAGTTCTCGAAGGTCGAGGCGTGAAACAGGTTTTAAATCAGGATATCTTTAAGCTGGTTGATCGAAAGTTCGACACTATTTTGCTGCTAATGAATGGAACAGGAATTGCGGGCACATTAGCTGGTCTCGATGTTTTACTCTATCAACTCAAAACATTACTGAATGAAAATGGTCAGATTTTAATCGACTCTTCCGACCTGATTTTTTTATATCAGGAAGAAGACGGTTCAGCTTTGATCGATGTTTCCAGTGATAAATACTATGGAGAAATGACTTTTCAGACTGAATATAAATCGTGGATTAGCGAGCCTTTTGGTTGGTTATACGTTGATAGCGAAAATCTGGAAGCCGCTGTTGAAAAGAATAAGTTGAAAATAAAGGAAATTTTCAGAGGCAGTCATTATGATTATCTTGCACAAATAGTTCATTGCGATGAGTGATAAATTCAGAAAAATTACAAATCCAGAAATAGAATTGCTTGAGAAACAGGGTTGCACGGCTGTGGCTTGGGACGACCTCTACGTTAGTGAGAATTTCATTCCGAAGAATATTCGAAATGTTCAGTTTTCTGGAGTTGTAAAAATAGGTGACAATTCAGGATTTGTCCATCTGGAAGGAGGAATTGTTCGGCCTTGCGGAATATACGATGCCAGCGTACACAACTGCAATGTGGGCGATGGCGTTTATATTCGTCACATATTCAATTGCCTGGCCAATTACGATATCCTTGATCATGTTGTACTCGAGAATATCGAAATGTGCCTCGTTGACGGTTCGACAAGCTTTGGAAATGGCGCGAAAGTTGCAACGCTCGATGAAACTGGCGGCCGAAGTGTGATGATTTATGATAAACTTTCGGCGCACCTCGCTTATTTTCAGGCTTGGTACAAGCATCGTCACTGTCTGATTCAGGAGATTGAAAATAAAATAATTGCCTATTCTGAAGCAATAACGAGCACGAGAGGAGTAATTGGAGAATATTCTGTGATCCGAAATTGCAGGCAAATACGAAATGTAAAATTTGGCCCTTATAGTAATGTAACTGGAGCAAGCAGGCTCGAGAACGGCTCGGTTAACAGTAACGCTTTTGCCCCGGTTAAAATTGGCGCAGGCGTAATTGCTGAGAATTTCATTGCCTCCTCCGGATCTGAAGTTTCCGACGGCTCAATTGTGTCTCATTGCTTTATTGGTCAAGGTTGTGTGCTTGGAAAGCAATATTCTGCCGAGAACTCGCTTTTCTTCGCGAATTGTCAGGGCTTTCACGGCGAGGCTTGCTCTATATTTGGCGGACCGTACACGGTCACCCATCACAAGTCCACGTTACTTATAGCCGGAATGTTCTCGTTTTGCAATGCCGGCTCTGGCTCGAACCAAAGTAACCACATGTATAAATTGGGGCCCATTCATCATGGAATTGTTGAGAGAGGATCAAAGACAACCTCCGATTCGTACATTCTTTGGCCTGCCAAAATCGGACCATTCACGCTGGTAATGGGCCGACACTATAAAAACACTGATACGTCAGATTTGCCGTTTTCATATTTAGTCGAAAATAAAGATGAAA
The DNA here is from genome assembly GCA_035353575.1 of Prolixibacteraceae bacterium. Classification (GTDB taxonomy): domain Bacteria; phylum Bacteroidota; class Bacteroidia; order Bacteroidales; family Prolixibacteraceae; genus Aquipluma. Next base: position 5,442 of record DAOPZV010000058.1, read on the forward strand.
GCTGGATTGCTCCCGGAGTGAATTTAAGTAGCGTTGGAACTATTCGCGACGTGATGAAATGGCCCAAACGGGATAAACGCAAAGATCCGGAAAAGCTCGACTGTATAAATTTCAATCTGTTGAGCCCGTTTACGATAGATAAAATGCAAAAGGGCCTGGCAATTCTCCATAATTTGAAAGAGATTTCGGGCGAGACGACGCAGGTTTTCGGGTATCGAAATACAATGATCAGGAAAAATGCGTTGGAAAGAGGAATAAATTTATACAATAAGGCGATATATAAATTCCTGGGAAACTCTGTAATTTCGCGGTTGGAGAATTGCGAATCGAAAACGTTTGATGAGCTGAAAGCATGTTTGATGCCCAAACACACTATTGGAAAAGGAGAATGGAGCGATTTGGCTGGTCTTATTGTTCCCAAAACGGAAATTATTCATTTGATAAAGCGGATTGAAAAGAAAGAATTTTCAAGTTTGGCTCAGATTGAAGCGGAATTCCAAAGCATGCACCGAAAGTATTACGAGTACGAATGGACGTGGGCCGCAGAGTTGCTCGAAGAAAAAACAAAAAAGCCGATTGCTGAAATAACCATTGCTGACCTTATTTCTCTAATTGAAAAGTGGAAAGAAAGTGTTGTAGGGCTTGATAAACTTTTGTACGAAGACGCTAAAAAAGAATTCAGGCTCGATTCAATGACTGGTTTTGGAATGGATGGAAACAAAAAAACTCAGAAGCTTGACTTTGAGCAGGTTAGAGGTAGTTTTGAAAAGAACGACTTTGTGACCGAAATCGTTAGTCATATTGACCGAAAGACTGCTCTGGGTGCTAAAATGATAGAAAAATTAAGAAAGTTGGAAAACAACTGAAAAAATAAATATTATGAGACTTATTATTCAGGAAAATTACGAAGGTGCCTCGAAATGGGCAGCAAATTACATTGCCAGAAAAATTGTTTTGGCAAAACCTACAAGTGAGAAACCGTTTGTTTTGGGGTTGCCAACAGGCTCTTCGCCATTAGGCATATATCGCGAATTGATCAGTTTATATAAAAAGGGAGTAGTTTCGTTCCAAAATGTGGTGACTTTCAACATGGACGAGTATGTTGGTATTCCAAAAGATCATCCTCAAAGCTATTACACTTTTATGTGGACAAATTTCTTTGGTCACATCGATATTAAACCTGAAAATGCAAATATCCTGAACGGTAATGCACCGGACATTAAAGCTGAATGCCAGTCGTATGAAGACAGGATAAAAGCAGTGGGTGGTATCGATTTGTTTCTTGGAGGCATCGGCCCGGATGGACATTTGGCTTTCAACGAGCCTGGCTCCTCGCTGGCTTCAAGAACACGCGACAAGGAATTAAACTACGACACTAAAGTTGCAAATTCGAGGTTCTTCGATAACGATATTACTAAGGTTCCGCCGTCGTCACTAACGGTTGGTATTGGTACGGTTATGGATGCGAAAGAAGTGCTGATTATTGTAAACGGTTATAACAAAGCCCGTGCATTGCAACATGCAGTGGAGGAAGGGGTAAATCACATGTGGACAATTAGCGCATTGCAATTGCATCCGAAAGGAATGATTGTTTGCGATGAACCCGCCACTTATGAATTAAAGGTTGGAACCTACAAACACTTTAAATCGATTGAAGAAAATAATCTCGATCCTGAGAAATTATTGAATTCTGACCTCGTTTGGTAGGCAATTCTCACTTGAACAGTTAAACCAAAACGAATTGACAATGAATAGAAAAGTGCTGATATTTAACCTGATATTAATTCCGCTTGCGGTTTTATCTGGTTGGTCGCTTTCTAAGGCAACATTGATCGGCAAGGTTGGCATTCATATCCTCCACAAGGAACTAACCTTTCTTAATTCGTGGTGGAAAGGTGCCTTGTTTATTTGGATTGTCTGGGTTATTTTGGAGCTTGTTCAATTCTCGATCTGGAAAAGGGTGAGCCGTAAAATGAATCTAATCATTCAATCATTGCTACTTGTTTTAGCCTTGGTGGGTCTGTATTACACATATCTCGATTTCAGAACATTTTCACACAGGTTACTGGGCGAACGGTTTCATATTGGAGGCTACCTGTTTTGGATTGTTTGGATATTAATATCTGCTTTCTTTGTTAGTCTGAACAAAGGCAAAGACAATCCTGAACTGGCCGACGTTTGATTTGCTTTTAGCTTTGGCTCAAAAAAAATGCCTGACAGAAATCCTGCCAGGCATTTTTATATGCTATATTTTGATTGCTATTTTAGAGTAGCAAGTGCTGCTTTGATTCTATCCAGCGATTTTGTCAAATCAGCTTCCGAAGCTGCATACGAGATGCGGATGCATTCCGGAGCACCAAATGCTTCACCGGAAACAACGCCGGTATATGCATTCGAAAGGATGAAAAGACCCATATCGTCAGCATTTTTGATTGTTATAGTGCCGTCCGATTTTCCGAAGAAAGAAGAAATATCGGGGAATACATAGAATGCACCATCAGGCTTGCTGACTTTTACTCCCGGAATTTCTGCAAGTTTTGACAGCACCAGGTCGCGGCGCTTGTTGAATTGTTCAACCATCGCATAAACAGTATCAAGTGGTGCGTTTAAAGCGGCAACTGATGCAATCTGCGAAACAGAGCATGGGCCTGAAGTGTATTGGCCTTGTAATTTATTGGCTGCTTTTGCCAACCAGAGCGGAGCAGCAATATAACCAATGCGGTACCCGGTCATGGCAAATGCTTTGGATACGCCGTTTACAACAACTACACGATCTTTAATTTCAGGGAACTGGGCAATGCTTTCATGTTTGCGACCATAAATGATGTGCTCGTATATTTCGTCGGAAATGACGATGATATTCGGATGTTTTGCGAAAATATCAGCAAACGCTTTCAGTTCTTCTTTGGTGTAAACACTTCCTGTTGGATTGCTGGGACTACTGAACAGGAATGCTCTTGTTTTTGGCGTAATTGCTGCTTCCAACTGTGCAGGCGTAATTTTAAAATCGCTTTCAACCTTGGTAGGAATAATTACGTTTTTGCCTTCATTTAATTTAACCAGTTCAATATAAGTAACCCAATATGGTGCAGGAATAATAACTTCGTCGTCTTTGTTAATCAAAGCCTGAAGAAGATTGGCAATTGAATGTTTTGCTCCGTTTGATACAATGATTTGGTTTGTTGCATATTCCAGTCCATTGTCGCGTTTCAGTTTGTCAACAATGGCTTTTAATAATTGTGGGTATCCGGGTACCGGAGAATAGGTTGAATAGTTATCGTCGATAGCTTTTTTAGCAGCTTCCTTTATGAAATCAGGGGTGTTGAAATCTGGTTCTCCAACTCCCAGACTAATCACATCAATGCCTTTTTCTTTCAATTCACGGCTTTTCTGTGCCACAGCCAAAGTGGCCGATTCTGATAGACACGCTACTCTGTCTGATACTTTCTCCATAACTGATATTTATAATAGATTAATGATCGTTAAAAACTGGTGCAAGATACGAAAAAACCAAATCAGATATGAGTCCCTGTTTTAATTTATAAAAAAATAGCCTTAAAAATTTACGAATTATCATTTTGACGTCACTGATTTGATAAAATAACTTACAGTTTCTTGTAATTGAAAATAATCTTCGATATTACTAAGTTCGGCTAACTGAGAATTTGGAATCAGGCTATGCATTTCTCTGGCAACGTCAATAGGATGTCCCGGATCGTTCGGATCGCCAATAATTAGAGTTGGAATTTTGACTTTTTTCAGCTCTTCACGAACGGGGAAATCAGAAATTGCCCCGCCATGATATATGCTGTAATAATATGCAGGATCGAAATTCATCCGCAGGTCGAGAAGTTTCTTTCGTGTTCCAGGGAACAGATGCTCATAAAACTCGGGTGGATCTTGATTGCGCTGAATAATACGCTTTAGAAAATCTGGCAGGTGGTCAGGACGTGCTTTTAACGCGATTTTTTCGTAAAGAGCCTGGGTTGCAACACGTACTTCCCATGCAGGCGGAGGAGTAACCAAAACCAACGCTTTTACCATTTCAGGATGCCTTATGGCTGTGTACAGCGCGGTGCCTGATCCCATCGAGACGCCACCAAGTATTGCTTCTTTAAAGTTTAACGATTCGATAATCGATTTTAGTTCGGCAACCAGTCCGTTCCACGAGTAATCCCCGTCAATCGCCTTGTCGCAGGCATCGTAGCGTATTAATTGAACCAACTCCGATAATTTGTTGAAATCTACTAATGAGTATAGTGAATCGGATTCGACAGAATTCAACATTCCGTGCATCCACAAAAAAGGTTGCCCGGAGCCGGAGATATGAAGTGATGGAATTTTCAAAATGTTGATGTATTAATTGGCGTTGTTATCAAGTTGTCGTTGTTGTAAATAGAGTCTTTAACAATTACGACCTGACAACCATGATAACATTTTTAACTTGCTTTTTTATTCAAACAACCCTTCGTCGCGAATGAGCATCAAAATAGAAGAGTGGGGTAGAATGATGTACTTTTCTTTGTTGAATTCGATGTCCCAGCCACTTTTGTTTAAAAAAACAGCCAGATCACCAACTTTAGCTTGAAGAGGCACATATTTCACTTCGTCTTTGTGTTCTTTCCAGGGTTCGTCAACATCGGTCATCGCTGGGATTGGGTAACCTGGGCCAACTTTAACGATGTACCCACTATGTACTTTTTCACTTTCCTGAACAGATGGGGGCAGATACAACCCAGAGCTAGTTCTCTCCTGCGGATTCTTAGGCCGAATCAAAACCCGGTCGCCAATTAAAATAAATTTATCAAGATCTTTTTCTTCAATTACGAGTGGCATTGGTTCATTTTTTAGTTGAGCAAATATAAAACAATAGGCATTACTGAGCACATTTCAAAAAAAATGAATTTTAAAGGTAAAATGGAAATATTTTAAACATTGCTTAATGTTCTATTTATTAGTTGTTTATGATTTATTGAAAAAATATTTCAAAAAAATACTACTATGCGTAACAAGGAACCATATAAAAGATATATATTTGTAGTGCAAATAACAATGTAAAAGAAGGTAGGATATTTAAAAAAGTTCTATGTTATTTGTAACGGAACAATAAAACAAGCGTCATAGAAGCAGAAACCAAAAACAATTAAGGAGGAATAAACATGAAACTGGAAAAAACAAAAGCGCAATTAAAAAAGGGTGTATTGGAATATTGCATCCTTTCGGTGCTTGGCAACGAACCTCTCTATATCAGCGATATTCTTTTAACTCTTGAAAAATCAGATTTGGTAGCTGTTGAAGGTACCGTTTATCCGATGTTGGTCAGGCTGAAAAATGAAGGCTATTTGGGCTATCATTGGGAAGAAGCAGGAGAGGGGCAGCCAAGGAAATACTACTCGTTAACCGAACCGGGAAAAGCATTTCTTGGCGAACTGGGAAAATTCTGGAATGAACTGAACAAAGCCGTCCTGAATATGAACTCAAAAATGTGAGCACGAAAAAATAAAGAAAGCAAAAAACAACAGAAACAATAATAGCCATGAAAAAAACAGTAACAATAAACATTAGAGGCAATGTTTTTCATATTGAAGAAGATGCCTATCAAAAACTGAGTGAATACCTGGAAGATCTTGCGCAGCATTTTGATGGTCAGGAAGCCGATCAGGAAATTCTTCAGGACATTGAATCCCGTGTAGCTGAATTGCTGCAAAACAAAATTCAGGAAGGGAACGAGGCAATAACCGAGGAAATGGTTGCTGATGTTATGAATCGTATGGGAAGTCCAAAGGATTTTATGGATGATGAAGACTCAAATTCGGCGAAAGCTGAGGCTAAGATGCCAAAAATAAAGGCAAAGAAGAGATTATATCGCGATGGAGAAAACAGGGTTTTAGGTGGTGTTTGCTCCGGGATGAGCACTTATTTCAATATCGATCCGGTTTTCTTGAGGATACTCTTTGTCGTATTGGTTTTCCTTGGAGTTGGCGTTTCCGGATTTATTTACCTCATTCTGTGGGTAGTCGTTCCAAAAGCAAAAACTACGGCGCAGAGGCTTGAAATGAGGGGTGAAGAAGCAACGATCAGGAATATCAAAAAATCGGTTCAGGAAGAAATGACCGAGGTAAAAAAGAGCTTTGCCGAAAACGGCGGTTCAGAAATTGTCAGTCAAGGCAAAAGCGTAGGTATTAAGGTTGCCAATGGGATGGGACGCTTTTTAGCTGTTTTGGTTGGCTCACTTTTAATTGTTACCGGCTTTTTTGGATTCATTTTCTTTTTGATTTCGGTGGTATTGGGAAATACTGTTTTACACACGACAATCTCAGGAATTCATCCGGATGTTGATGTTTCCGGAATTCTTGGGTTTATGGTGAGCCCCGGAACCGTGAGCTTAGCTTTGCTTTTACTGGTGTTAGTGATCGGGATCCCATTGCTTGTTTTGCTTTTTGCAGGGACCAAGATGGTTTTCAGGTATAAAACCAACAACAAGGCGATAGGTCTGGGGGCTTTTGGTATTTGGCTGGTTGCGTTACTTTCTCTGGCAGCAGTAGGTGTTGGGCAAGCTGATAATTTTAAACAGAAAAGTTCGGCCACGATATCAAAAATATTAGAGACCCCGCACGTAAAAACATTATACATCAATGTGAACACAACATCATCTGACGTTGACGAGAATACGTCTAAGTTCAATGAATTTGAATTGATTAAGCAAAATAACGAACTCGTACTGGCAGGTCATCCTGAAGTAAAAATCGAATCCACGTCTGCTTCTGATTTCTCAGTGGTGCTGAGTAAACAAGCCCGAGGCAAAAACAGCGCCGATGCCCAGAAGAATCTGAGTGGTATCGTTTACAATTTCGCGTCAAAAGACTCAACTCTTTATCTCGACCGTTTTTTTACACTCGATAATCAGGAAAAATGGAGAAAGCAGGAGCTGGTTGTAACAGTTAAGGTTCCCGTTGGAAAGCACGTCTATATTGGCAAAGATCTGGAAACAATGAACCTGGATATCAACAATCTGGATAATATCTGGGATAAAGAAATGGTTGGCAAAACATGGGAAATGACAGCCGAAGGTCTCTTACTTAAAAAGTAAATTTTCAAATAGCATAAACAACAGAAAAACATTAGAAACAATTTAAAAATTAAAGCCATGAAACGTTTAACCCGATCAAATGAAAAAATTGTAGCAGGAGTTATTAGCGGAATATCAAAATACGTTAATCCTGAGCTCGATCCGGTATTATTTAGAATTGCATTTGCCTGGCTTGCAGTTTATCACCCGGCATTAATGCTTGTTTACTTCGGATTAGCAATCATTTTGCCGAAAGAAAATCCGGAGTTTGCAAAGTAATAAACTACTAAACCGCATTACAAGCCAGCAACAGCTGGCTTTTTTTTACCCTGACCTTATAAAAATAAAGAACGTCCTTTGTAACGCCCAAAGAGCAGTTAATACTAATCGTTAACAAAAAAGTGACATTAAGTTGCCGTTAAGGATTATTAGGCAACATTAAGTTAGGAAGGCTGTTTTAATAAATTATCTTTGCTAATCAATGAATCCTGAACTTGGTTTATACAGGATTCAGTAATATTCTATTTATGCGTTTGAAAAGAATAGTTTTAATGTTGTTTGTTGCCGCTACCGTTTTATGTGGTAACAATAGGATTTTTGCTCAGGATGTGCAGGAAAATGCGATGAAGTTTGGCCGCCTGCTGCGTTTGGTCGATAGTTATTATGTTGATTCGACCAAGGTGGGTGATTTAACTGAAAAAGCGATAGTTGAAGTCTTACGAAACCTCGATCCTCACTCGGTATATATATCAAAGGCCGAAGTCGAGAAAATGAACGAACCACTTCAGGGAAACTTTGAAGGAGTGGGTATTTCGTTCAATGTGTTTCGGGATACATTGATGGTAGTAACAACCGTTCCTGGGGGGCCGTCAGAAAAAGTTGGCTTGCGTGCCGGCGACCGGATTATTCAGGTTGATGCCAAAGTGATTGCAAATATCGGATTGAAAAATACAGATGTCTTTGATATGTTGCGTGGCAAGAAAGGTACGAAAGTGGAAATGAAGATTAAGCGAAAAGGCGAGCCCAATATTCTGGAATTTACTGTCATTCGCGATAAAATTCCGATTAACAGCCTCGATGCATCGTATATGCTAAATGACAACACAGGCTACATAAAGATCAGACAATTTTCAGCAACCACTACCAGTGAATTTCTTGATGCTATAAAAGCATTGAAGGCAAATTTTAAGCTTGCTAATCTGGTGCTCGATTTACGCGGTAATGGTGGTGGCTACCTGAATGCTGCTGTCGAGTTGGCTGATCAGTTTCTTACCGCATATAAACTGGTTGTTTATACCTCTGGTTTGCATTCGGAGAAAAAAGAATATAGTTCAACTGCGCTGGGCGAGCTGGAGCAAGGAAAACTTGTTGTTTTGATTGACGAAAACTCAGCCTCTGCCAGCGAGATTGTTGCAGGAGCCATGCAGGATTGGGATCGAGGTGTTTTGATAGGTCGCCGTTCGTTTGGCAAAGGTTTGGTACAACAGCCTTTCCCGTTGACCGACGGATCAATGATCAGGCTTACCACTGCTCATTATTATACACCAAGCGGAAGATGCATTCAGAAGCCCTATACCGATGGAATTGAAGATTATCAGAAAGATTACTTGCACCGAATGGAAAAAGGCGAGCTTTTCTCGAAAGACAGCGTGGTTTTAAATAAGAAGGAAAAGTTTGAAACCAAGCTTAATAAACGAACGGTTTATGGTGGTGGAGGCATCATGCCTGATCTGTTTATTCCGCTGGACACATCAAAATACTACATTTACTACAACAATCTAAGCCGAAAAAATGTCATTTATCCGGCAGCGCTAGATTTAGTTGATAAAAATCGTTCTGATTTTCAGCAGAAATATAAAGACTTCAAGACCTTCGATAATAAATTTGAGGTTACCGACGAAATGGTAAATAAAATTATGGACGACGGAGAAAAAGAAGGAGTGAAGAAAGATGAAAAAAGTGTGGCGTTTGCACGTCCATTGCTGAAGAAGCAAGTCAAGGCACTGATTGCCCGGGATCTATTTACTTTTAGCGAATACTTCCAGGTAATGAACGCCGAAGATGAATCCATTAAAAAGGCAGCAGCAATTTTGAACAAGCGCGGCGAGTACGAGAAGATTTTGGAAGGAAAAGAAAAGTAAATAATGTTACAGGTTGCCCGCGAATAAACGTGCGACTGTAGTCTGAAAATATTTTATGGATCAATTAATTAAATGGCTTTCAGGAAACTACATAGAGCTCCTGGGAGCCATTTTAGGTATAGCTTACATTTTTTTCTCAATCAGGCAAAGTATTTTAACATGGCCTGTTGGGTTGCTAACCTCGGCATTGTATGTGGTTGTGTTTTTTGTTTCGAAACTTTATGCCGACATGGGTTTGCAGGTGTATTATGTTGTGATAAGCATTTACGGTTGGTACGAATGGTTGCACGGAGATAATGCTACTCACGCTGAGCCTGTTCCGGTAAGTCGGATAACTTTGAAACTTTCCACTACTTTATTGATCGTGAGTTTTTTGTTGTTTTTGGTGATTTGGTATATCTTGAAGAATTTTACCGATTCACCGGTCCCGATGGCTGATGGTCTTGCTACTGCTTTAAGCATATTGGCTACCTGGATGTTAGCCCGAAAGATATTGGAACACTGGCTGGTCTGGATATTCGTTGATGCCTTTTCTGTCGGACTTTTTTTATACAAACAGCTGTATCCAACGGTTATTCTCTTCGTCATATATACTGTAATGGCCTACATTGGCTACATCGAATGGAAACGAGATTTTAACAGAAAGCAGTTGCCCGCAACATAGAACTTTTTTATGTGAATGAACGAATCGAAGAAAATCAGAATTGTAATTACGGGACCTGAGTCAACCGGGAAAACTACATTGGCAACGCAACTTGCTCAAACATTCAACGGTTTGTATGTTGCTGAATATGCCCGTGAGTATGTCGAACATTTGACCGGGCAATACACTTACGGTGATGTTGAAAATATTGCCCGTAAACAGATTGACCAGTATATTCAGGCAAAGCAAAGTCCCGTGAAATATGTTTTTTTCGATACGTGGCTGATTATAACGAAAGTCTGGTTCGAATGGGTTTTCGGAACCGTTCCCGGGTGGATTGAGGATGCTATTTCAAATTGCCCGGTCGATTTGTATTTGCTGTGCCAACCGGATTTACCGTGGGAGCCCGATTCTGTTCGGGAAAACGGGGGAGAGAACCGGATAAAGCTTTTTGAAAAATATAAGGAAGAATTGATTCAGCGTAAGCTTAATTTTGTAGAGATTTCGGGTAAAGGAGATGACAGGATTCAAAAAGCTGTTTTAGTCATCAACGATTTTTGCCAACGCTGCTGAAACTTTCAGTTTTATAAATTTGAATTCATACCTAAAAGTATGATTTTTGCCAAATCAATCGAATAATTTTAGTGTCAGGATATAATAACCCCTAATTGCCATGAATATGAATGCGGAAAAAAATATCGAACACAAGATGAGAAATGCAGTTGCTCAGCTATCTGATGCAAGTTTGCTGAATGTTGTATGCCATGAGCACCACATTGGCGAACCCCTGCCCAACATCGAAAAACTTACCCGCGTGGTGGGTATCATTCGCGAGATTATTTTTCCGGGTTACTTCGGAAATACAAGTTTGCGCGAGAATACAATCGGACATTACATTGGTGTGTATGTCGATGAGCTTTTTGAGTTGCTCTCAGAACAAATTCTGGCTGGTTTGTGCTTCACCTGCAAAAATCCGGAGATGATCGACATGCAGGAACGTTCGCGGTTCGCACAAACGCTGGCCTCCGATTTTATTTCGTTTCTGCCCGAAATTCGCCGCCTGCTCATTACCGATGTGGAGGCCGCCTACATTGGCGACCCTGCTGCAAACAGCAAAAGCGAAGTAATCTATTGCTATCCTACGATTCGTGCCATCATCAATCACCGGGTTGCGCACCAGTTGCTCAAACTTGATGTGCCGCTCATTCCGCGCATCATTTCCGAAATGGGCCACTCCGAAACCGGTATCGACATTCACCCAGGCGCACAAATTGGCGAAGCATTCACCATCGATCACGGTACTGGCGTAGTTATTGGTGCCACCTGTATCATCGGCAACAACGTGAAACTTTACCAGGGTGTTACGCTGGGTGCCAAAAGCTTCCCGCTCGACAAACATGGCAACCCGATTAAGGGAATTCCGCGCCACCCGATTGTGGAAGACAATGTGATTATTTACGCACAGGCTACCATTTTGGGACGTATCAGAATTGGTGCCAACTCTGTGATTGGCGGTAACGTTTGGGTAACCAACAGTTTGCCACCTTACAGCAAACTAATACAATCGAAAGCCAAAGAACCCGATTTTGTGGATGGCGGCGGCATTTAAAAGATGCAAGTATCAGGACACAAGTATCAGGCTTTTTGTCTTGTGTTTTATAGCCTGATACTTGATACAAACTATTAAAAAAATACAAATTGAATATACAATCTTACACTGCCACAACGCTGGCTGGCCTCGAAGAAGTTTTGGCCAAAGAATTAATCGACCTTGGCGCCAACGAAGTGCAGATTGGTCGCCGCTCGGTGTATTTCAGGGGCGATCTGAAAATGATGTACAAGGCCAACTATTGCCTGCGCACTGCTCTGCGTATTCTGATTCCGATTGACTCGTACAAAATACATACGGCCAACGATTTGTACCAGCGTGGCCGCAATTTCAAGTGGGAAGAACTGTTCGATGTGAAGCAGACATTTGCCATTCAAAGCACCGTGTTCTCCGACTTGTTTAACAACTCGATGTATGCCTCGCTCAAACTGAAAGACGCCATTGCCGACCGTTTTCGCTACAAGTTTGGCGAACGCCCGAATGTGGATTCGAAAGATCCCGATGTGTTGATCAACCTGCACATCAGCAACGGGTATTGCACCATTTCGCTCGACAGCAGTGGCGATTCGCTGCACAAGCGCGGCTATCGTCAGGCACAAAACGAAGCGCCAATCAACGAGGTGTTGGCTGCTGCTTTGCTTCAGCTCAGTAACTGGGACCGCAAAAGCACCCTGATCGACCCCATGTGTGGCTCGGGAACCATTGCTATTGAAGCTGCCATGCTTGCCAACGGAATTTATCCGGGAACAGTGCGCAAGAGCTTCGGTTTTATGAACTGGATTAATTTCGATGCCAAGCTCTTTCAGCGCGTGGAGCAGGAAGCCAATTCAGGAGTAACGAATACCACGAAAATACTTGCTTCGGATATCTTGCGCCGGAATATTGATATTGCTTCGCGCAATGCGGAAGAGGCCGGAGTGGCTGATTTAATCGACTTCCGCGTGGCTGATTTTATGACCCTGGAACCTCCGGTTGAGAATCCGTTCTTGGTTTTCAACCCACCGTATGGCGAACGCCTGACGCCCGACGATACCAACTTTTATACCGCAATTGGCGACCGCCTGAAACAGCATTACACCAACGCAACGGTTTGGATTGTCAGTACGCCTCAATGCCTGAAATCAATTGGCTTGCGGCCATCGCGTAAAGTTCCCGTGCTGAATGGTTCGCTCGAATGCAGCTTCCGTAAATACGAATTGTATTCGGGGACAAGGCGCGTACAGGAAGCCGACGAAAAGTAGGCTAGAAGTAAATCAAAATTGGGTTTCGACTTAAGTCATCGTCTGGTGTAGTCTCGAGAGATTCCTCATTCCGTTTCACTTCATTCTGAATGACAGTTTTGTATCTGGTGGCTAGTGTTGACTTTGGGCGGCAAAGCCGCCCAAAGTCAACACCTTATAAAACAAGGCCGTTTGTCATTCCGATACGAAGTGAGGAATCTCAATTGGAAAATCTGCATCGATAGACGGAATGGAGCAAGTCTCAGAAATGCAGTTTCATAAAAGAAAACATATCCTGCTTCTCCGAACAACCTTCAATACCATCAACTGTATCTGTCGTTTAACCCTTCGCCATTCAGTATTTTTTCGCGGCACTTTTCAATGCGGTTCATCCGCGACTTCAATTCTTTGGGTTGCGCGAAATAAATGATGTATCCGCGTTGTCGGCCGGGCGTTAATGCCGTAAATGCGTCTTTCAGTCCGGCGTATTCTTCAAAGGCCGTCAGCAATTCGTCGGGCATGGGCTCCGGTTCTTTTTTAAACTGAACCTTCTTTCCCGCCTTTTCAATGGCAATTGCTTCGGCAATGTAGGCTTTAATCTGCTCCTGGTGCGCAACAATTCCGGCAAGGTTGGTAAATTTCATGTAGCGCATGGCCTGCGAGTTTTCGCCCGGACTAACCAGCACATTGTCCACATCCTTCATGAGCGAACCTTTGAAAAAGCTCAGCGAGCAGTACTCCTTGAACGCGGCTACCATCAAAATATTCTTGCCGTTTTCGGTGTAGCAAGGCATTCCCCATTTCAAATCTTCGGTAAGTCCCGACTCCAAAACCAGGTGCCTCAAGGCGCTCAGTTCGTCTCTCCAGTTGTTCACTTTGCAGTCGGGCGTTCCACCAAACTTGCAGCGCATACACCCGTCAACAAGGTATTTATCTACTTTCGGATTGGTTATTGTTTCCATGTTTCGTTCTTCTTTCCATTCAACGATAAAACAGTTAACAATCTGAATGGTTTTGAACCCTTGTATTTTGAATACTATCTGCGACATAACAGCTACAGACGAAGACCAGCCTGTCGGCGCGATGCGCCTTTTTCCGTTCTCCTGGTCTTATTTTATCTACCAAACTCCCGGTGCGATGCACCTGAATAGCCGCGTTAGCGGCGATAGTTTGGTAGAAGTGATGTTGCCGGAACCTTTTAGAAGCCGCGTAGCGGTGAAAGTTAACCCGAGTATCAAGTTCGGTGTTTGCCTGTAAACAAGGTAATAAGGTTTGATTTTGTACAGTTGTTTTCTACTAAGGTTAGAAAGAGGTTGCGTGGTTTTGAACCTTTGTATTTTGAATACTACCAACGACATAACAGATACAGACGAA
>DAOPZV010000059.1:0-19416 GCA_035353575.1 Prolixibacteraceae bacterium
GACTGGGATGCTTTTGCCCGCCAACTGATGCAAAGGCTCAGCAGTCAATTCGATGCAATGGGCGCTTCGGTTGGTCATGTGAAAATTTTGGTGGAATCGGGCGACAAATACATCGTGGCAAACCTCACCGGGAAAAGCGCCACACTGACGTTCAGACAATCAGCAGGAACCAGCGACGGTGCTCGTCTAACCCTGAATGCCCGCGTAGAGATGACTCCGGAAACGCTTGAAAAAATAGTGAACTCAACGCTTCAGGAAATTTCAGGAACAACAGTTACACAAAAGGTTTTGGCACATCGTTGCCTGAGTCCGGGGCGCCCGAATCCGACGTTCAAGTTTGCTTACGTGGTTTAAACCAACATGTCAACAAAACGAAAGTTCGATAATAGCGACTATCCGTTATTATCGGATTTTTGTTCCAGCTTTTTATTCTGCTTAATTATTTCGGACCTGCCTGCTCAGTTTTTCAATTTCTTTTTTCCTCGTTGCCAATAGATTAATGTATCGCTGGCAATTGTTTTTGTGCTCTTCATTTTCTTCTTTTAACGTTGAAAATGATCTTACAACCCAATCGATTGCAGCATCCAGGTTTCCTTCCATTTCACAGCACAATGCCATGTTGTAGGCAGCTTTTGAAGCCATGGAGGTATTTTCATTTTTGGTTAATTTATTCCAGATCTCAGCAGCCTTTAACCATTCTCCTTTATCAGCAAAATTTTGGGCTTTAATCATTTCCGCATTATTTGATCTGTAATACATGCGCTCAACAGGAATCCACGAAGGCACCATTTTAGTGGCAAATGCTTTTCCCAAATATTCGCTGGAGCTTTCAACAATTGATTTGAGTTTATTTCGGTGACCTTTAATATTGGCCAGATCATACCCATTAAACATGAGCGTGTCGGTCTGGCTGTACCAATAGGAGAGTGTATCATCTTTGAAATTAAGTGACCATTTCAGGCTTGCCCTATTTAGAAATATTGTCCCAACATCATTTAGCTCTATTAGTTTAAAATCAATACTATCAAGAAAAAGAAGTGCATCAACTCCCAACTTCCGGAATAAAGTACTGTCGCTAGGCTCGTTTCTCAAATATTGTATTGAATCGTTCAGGTTTCTGACCTTTGCAAAATATTTCGCCTTTTCGAGTGATTGAGCAACTGCATCGGTACAACTTTTTGAGATTTGTATATAATTTAAAGCACTGTCGCTTCGCATTCTCCCGTTCGATTCATATTGAAAAGTAAAATCGGTAAATCTATGAGGTACCAGATTAAAAATGTCGATTGACTTTACGTGTTCTGGAATATTAAAGACAGCAGGGTTCAATGTTTCAACCTCTATGTTTTGCGTGTAGTTAGCCATTTGGCAAGTACAAAAAAAACACGCAATCCCCGCCAAAACGAGAAATTTATCGAACCTCATATTGCTGGTTAAGTTTGATGATTTCGTTTTTTCGTTGATAAAGTATCGCAGAGTATTTTCGAACCTGCTCATTTGCAGCTCCCAGAAATAATCCGGAACTGGCTTTTGCAGCTTTGTCAGTATATTCTATAGCCTTATCAACATCACCATTCATCTCACTGGCTACCGCAAGGTTATAAAGCGCCGATGTTTGTTTTTGTTTATTCTTACTTTCTGTAAAGCGCGACCAAATATCCACTGCTTTTTCCCATTCGTTTTTTTGTGCTAATCTTATAGCATCTTGAAATTCAGGGCAGTTACACAGCATATATGTTCGGTCAACTTTTGTCCAGGATGGCAAAATATGTCTTGAATAGTTTCCTCCTATAACACCTGCGGCTAACACAATCGCAGTCTTTTTATCGGGAATGTTTGTTCTTTTATAATTACCATTTTCATCAAGCTGATTCCAATATAAGGTATCGATCTGAGAAAAACGATCTGTTATTTTTTGAGTTTTCGCATTATAAACCGACCAGATATTCGATGTTACAACTTTCGCCTCTGGTTGGCTGTAGCCATCTTTCACACTGTAGAAACATGAAAACATATCGAGTAAGATAAGCATATCGGCACCATTCTTTTCAGCCACAGTGCTGTACCATTCCGGCGTTGCAGGTCTTACATTATTAACCATTTGTTTTGAGAAACTACTGAATGGAAGCACATTAACACGATCAAAATTTCCCAGCTTCATCATTCGGGCAGCCAATGTATCGAGGCAACTGGAAACAGCTAAACTGTCAATGTTTATTTGCTTTTTATCCTTAATCAAGGAATTGTTTCGCTGGTAGAAATTTTGCAGCGTGTCTGATTTGTATTTCAGATTTCTGGAAACGAGAACAATTTTTCTGACGTCAGTCGGAATAGCAAGCTTTGCAGGTTTAAAAACTTCAATCGAAAATTCTTTATAACCTACACACGAACTAAATATTACGACAAGACATATTCCCCAAAATCCAGATTTAATGTTCATTTTATTTCAGTTTTTGTAAAGCTTGCCTTCTGGCTTCCAGTTTTTTCAAATAAGTCTCAGTTTGAAACCTATAACAGGAATGAAACGATTTCAATCCATACTCGATTGCCTTTTCAATATCGCCGTTCAGTTCATTTATCAAGGCCAAATTGTATTCAGCTTTGCTGCGTATATTTTTATTGGTCGATTTCGCCATTTCGCCCCAAAAACGGGCGGCTTCGTCAAAATTATTGTCGTTCACATATTTCTGGCCCAAATCATCTTTCGATCTGAATAAAAAATATCCTCTTTTTTCGGGCATCCATGTTGGTGAGATTTTACTGTCGAGGTCGAGTGCTGCTTTAATTGCTCCGCTTATCATTGCCTGCTTTACTGTTGGTAATTTCCGAAACAGCTGCTCGAGCCTTGTATCAGAGCTCTCCCAATATATGGTGTCTGAAATTGCAATTTCCTTAACCAAAGCTTTAGGGCCTGGTTGATAAACCCTGAAAAAAGCATCGTATTTCAAATCGAGCGTTGCGTTATACGAGTTCACATAGCCGGCGTATGGATCGAAGTGTTTTTCTTCTGAAATATCAGCCATTGGTTTGGTCAAAAATCTTTCCATAACAATCAGCGCATCAGTATTATAAGTTCTACATATTTCTCTTACCTGCTTGCTGTTCAAGGTATCCGGAAGCATATCATAGGAAACCTTGCGCTCAAGATTTCTGTTTACTGGAATTACAACGTCGTATCTGCCTGATTCAAACATTAATCCGGATAAAGCTTTCAATGTTGTGTCGCAGGCAGTGCTGTCGAGCACAATCTTAGACAACTGAAATCCTTTTCTGTAGAAATACATTTGAAGCGTATCCTCATTGAATTTTTGAAACTGATCATTCATACTTCTGTTCATAAGCGTCACGCTCTGAATGTCCTGTGGCAATTCTTCAGGCGCATGCTGGGTATTTTCTATCGAAAGAAGAGCATAATTGCTTTTACACGAAACAAGTGTTATTCCCGCCGCAAAAAGGAATGAAATACCTGCAAATTTTATCTTACTAAAAACTAACATGTTAACTTCCTGATTTAATTAATAAATTCCCCAATACTTTCTCAAAAACCATTCGACCGCCAACAACAAAATCAGAAGGAAAAACATCGTTTTAATATTTATCAATTCCGATTGTACACTTTGGTTATAGTACTGAACCTTAATTTGTTTATTCGCTTTTATGCTATCAAGTAACGTGCCATAATTTACATAAGAAGCAAATTTTCCTCCCGATTTTGTCGAAAGATTGTATAAAACATTAAAATCTGCCTGACTGTTCTGAATCTCAATTTCATTTTTGACCACAGAAAAATTTCCTTTTTCAGAAAACGACTGATTTCCAATAGCAGTTGTGGCCTCGAACGAATAATCTCCTGGCTCGAGCATTCCAGCGTTTAACGTGTAATAGTCGTCTTTCCGATCAAAAACAAAGTTAAGCTCCTTTTGGCTTGAGTCTTTAATTTTCATCGACACATCCGGAGTATTAATCAACTGATAACTATCGTTATACAACTCGGCAGAGAACTCAACATTATCCGTTTCCTGAAAAATAGCTGGATAATAAACATTGAAATTATCTTCGTTTTGTTTAAGTGCTAAATACTGTACAACTTTCTGTATCAGATCGTTAAAAGCTTCATGATTTCCTGTTGATTGAAAATCAAATAACCTCCAGCGCCAAATTCCTTCACCAACAACAAAACCAACCTTTCGTCCTTTAACATTTCCAAAAGCCATCAGCGTTTTGTTGGTCGGGATGTTCCGGATATTTTGCAAAGCCAGGTTTTGAATCGAAGCCGAAATTTCGGTATTGCCAAACGGAGCCAATAATGGGGGAGTATTTCTAAAAATTTCTTTGGTTTCGTCGGACAAAGTGAATAAGCCAAAATTACTGTCGAATGCCGCCTGAACCTCTTCTGTGTTATTTCCATTTGCGACTTTTAATCCCATATCAAGCGAATTCAACTGATCAAGCATTGAATTGGGACCAATTAAAAACAATGTGGGAATTCTGACTTCTTTAATTCGGTTCAATAGTTGACTGGCTGCATTCTTAACTGAAGGAATTTGGTTTAAAATAACGAGGCTGTATGCTGACAAGCTATCTGGCGCATCATTCCCTGCAACAATCTTAACATCATAGTTTTGCAGTTCGAGCAAACTGGTGCGAATAGCCCCCAAATCAGGGTGAGGACCGTCGCTAAGCATTAAAATCTTCTGTTTGTTTTCTAAAATCTGGATTACAAATTCGTATTCATTATTTTTCAAATTTGCCTCTCCATCAAACGCTTTTATTTTCACTTTGTAGTGTTGCATGCCAACAGTTGAAGCTTCAATATTGGCAAATTCGAGTTTAAAATCGTCATCAGAACTAACCGCAACAGTACTGGAATAAACTGATTTATTGTTGTTTTCAATGTCGATATAAGCAATTTTATTTTTAAGTTTCAGGAATTTAAGCTCAATTTCAACCGGAAACTTATTTTTCAGAAACGCAACTTTGTTTGTTTTGACATTCCGAATAATCGCATCGGTCTTCTTTGCTGTGTCTCCAATACCGATAGAGTAAACCGGAAATTTCATCCCCGAGGCCAGATTTTCCGGATCCTGCCCCTGATTATAAATTCCGTCGCCCACTAAAACCAGCGCACCTACATTCTTATTTATATAATTGTTTTTCAGAGACTTTAAAAGCTGGCCATAGTCAGATCGCCTGTCAGATGCTGAAAAATCTGCTTTGTTTTCAACTTTCTCTCCAAAGCTCCAGAACTCCAATTGATAGTCGTTTTCAAACTTTTCAGAAATCGTCTTTTCGATTTGACTAAAAGATTCTGAATACGGCTTTACCGACTGCGAATTGTCGAAAGCTACCGCTAATACCGGGACTTGTTTGATCTTTTTTGTACGCTCGAATAGTGGCGCAAACAACAAGAGAAGAATTAAAAGCAGCGAAAAAAACCGAATAAAGGTGAGAAGAATTTTTTGCCATTTAGTAAAATTCTGACTATCAGCATTTCTGAAATAAAGAAAATAGCTTACGGCGGCTGCTATAATTACTGAAATAACGAGATAGAGTCCGGTATATGATGATTCAAATATTATATTCAAAGTAATCTGTTTTAATGAATCTCAAAATTAATATTCTTGAAATAACAAGCCTTAGTTGCGGTACGTTTTTGAATAATAATTCTGATTTTTGAGATGATATGGATTCTAAAAGGTAGCCGTTGTTTTATTCAAAGTCTGAAAACAGATTTTGATTTAAATAAATTCATTAGCTTCGACCAATTTCATTTTAAGTAAAGTGGTAAAAGGCAATTAGCGAGTTTGAAATATCTATGAATAAATTTACGATACTCCTGATACTTATTCTTTGGGCTACATTTGCGGCGAAGGGTCAATATTTTCAAACGGGACAAGATCCTTCGGCTATAAAATGGCGACAAATTAATACTGTTAATTTCCAGGTAATTTATCCACAAGAATATGAAAATCAGGCTCAAAAACTCGCTTTTGTACTTAAAAAAGTGTATAACTACGGAGTTCAAACATTAAAATTTCGTCCAAAGAAAGTTTCGGTTGTTTTACACACGTATTCTGCCAATTCCAATGGTTTATTGGCCTGGGCTCCCAAAAGAATCGAGCTCTTTACTACGCCAAATCAGGAAATTTATTCGCAAGATTGGATTGAGCAACTCGCTGTTCACGAGTTTAGGCACCTTGTTCAAATGGACAAGATTGAAAGTTCAATGCCCTCGTTACTGAAAATATTATTTGGCGAACAGGCTGCTGCGGCAATAACCGGCCTTTATCTACCTTACTGGTTTTTGGAAGGCGATGCTGTAGTTACAGAAACCTCGCTTTCGAAAAGCGGACGAGGTAGAACTGCAAATTTTAGTATGGCCTATCGGGCGCAGTTATTGGAAAAAGGAAAATATTCGTTTGATAAGGCTTACCTCGGATCGTATAAAGATTTTGTAACCGATTATTACAAACTCGGTTACTGGATGGTGGGAGAAGCCCGCGCGAAATACGGAAGCGAATTATGGTCGGAAGCACTTAATACAATCGGTAGCCAACCATTGTCGCTAACTCCATTAAATTCAACGCTGAAAAAACACACCAATAACAGTGCGAAACAGTTGTACAATAACATCTTTGAAAAGCTAACTTCGTCGTGGAGGGAAAATCTGGAGTCGCGAAAATTAGATTCAATAAAGATATTATCGCCTTTAAAACATTCATATACAGAGTACTTATTTCCAAAATTTTATCAGGACTCGATGATCTTCGCATACCGAAAGTCGATAAATGACATCGGAAGATTCGTCTTAATCTCGCCCGACAAATCAGAAAAAATAATTTATACTCCAGGCGAAATCTACGACCAGTCCGTTTCATTAACCAACAATCTGATTATCTGGGCTGAAAAACGAGCAGACCTCCGCTGGACTCATGCAGAACACTCTGTTATACAAACCTTTAATATACAAACTGAAATAAAAAAAGAATTTCATAATGAGAATAATCTCTTTGCCCCGGTTATTTCACCCAATTTGACCTGTTTCGCGGCAATTGAAGTTGATAAACAAAATAACTACGCCATTGGCATTTTCGACATAAAAAGTGGGGAACAACTAGATAAAATACAAACCACAGATAATCAATACTTTTTCACTCCAACATGGGACAAAAAAGGAGAAAAGATATTTGCCGTTTCTCTGTCAAACGAAGGTAAAGCGCTCATTTCTATTGATATCAAAAGTCGGAAAATAGAACAGCTTTCTGACAGAACATTTGCCAATATAAAAAGTCCGGTTGAACTAAACGGCAATATATTTTTTACGTCAGATTTTTCTGGAACAGACAATATTTACTTACTCAATCTACAAACCAAGGAAATCAAAAGTGCTGTCAGTGCACCTTTTGGAGCCGACTTTGCGAGTACTTCTGATAAAGATAACAAACTGATTTTCAGCAATTACTCGGCAAATGGTTACCGGATTGGAGAAATTAACCTGGAAAGCAATGACCAAAAGCCGGAAATTAATAGCATTCAATTATGTACAGACTCACTGGCCCATAAACTTGCAAGTCAGGAAATTGGAGTGCCCGATTTGAAATACAATGAATCAATAAAATATTCGTCGGAGAAATACTCGAAAATAGCACATCTTTTCAACTTTCACAGCTGGGCGCCGCTATATGTCGATTTGAACAGTTACGAAATGAGGCCGGGAGCCTCACTTTTTTCGCAAAATAAACTAGGTACTGCAGAAACAAAACTCGGATATGACTACAATACGACAAGCAAAACCGGAAAATACAAATTGACTTTCACATATTTAGGTTTGTTTCCCGAAATATCAACAGAGATTTCAGCCGGAAAAGAAGCGTCCAATTATTACCTGATCAAAAACACATTGAACCAGAATCACCAGGTAATAAAAAGCGATACAACGATTCAACGCTTTTCCTGGTATGAATTTGATACGAATATTGACATTCGCTTGCCATTAAATATTTCACGAGGCAAATATTCCAGAATATTTTATCCTGAAGTAAAATATTCGTATGTAAACATATCTAAATCAGACACATTACTGAATAGCCTTTATCCCCGTGGATATAATGCATTGGCTTACCGGGTATATTTCTACAACCTGTTAAATCAGTCAAACCAAAATTTAATGCCACGCTGGGGACAGCAATTGGATGTAGTTTACAGGCATTCTCCGTTCGGAAAATCTGACCTCGGAACTGTACTTGGCATACAGACAGCCCTATATTTCCCCGGATTTTTGCGAAATGACGGAATTAAGATTTATCAGGGCTTCCAAAATAAAACTTTTGGAGATAATGGATACAGTTTCTCGAATGCAATTCGCTTTCCACGTGGATTTTACGACTACCAGAACAATAAAATGTACTCTGTTTCAATTGACTATAAATTTCCATTATTCTATCCCGACTTCAGTTTGGGAAAACTAGCTTATATTAAAAGGCTTAAGTCTTCTGTTTTTTATGATTATGCATGGCTGTCGATACCTGTGCGCAACAAAAACGGGACCATTCAGCCCAATAGTTTAACTGGTGATATGAAGTCGTTTGGCATTGAACTAACTTCAGATATACATGTTCTCCGCTTTTTTGCACCTATAGAATTAGGCATACGGTCAACATATCGCCCTGACTATAAGGACTACCAGGTGAATCTTTTACTTTCAATAAATTTTACTGGTTTTTAGACCGATGCAATGTTAACACTGTAATTTCAGGCTTCATCTCAATCCTTCCGGGAAAACCCACTGTTCCAAGCCCTCGGTTAACATAGAGATATTGATTTCCTTCCTTATATAAACCGCCCCAATACTTTTGAATAAAATACATCGGGCTAAACTCAATACCTGCAAATTTGATCCCAAACTGCCCACCGTGCGTGTGGCCTGATAATGTTAATTGAATATTTGTTAGCCCTTTAACCTGCGCATCCCAATGGGCTGGATCATGAGACATCAGAATTTTAAACGAATTTGCCGGGACATCTGTCATCGCTTTATTCAAATCAGCATATTGCGGAAAAGGTCTGTGACCCCAATTCTCAACACCTATCAACGCAATCGACGTATCTTTAACGTTAATCATTTCTGACTGATTAAGAAGCATTTTAAAACCTGCATTAGTAAGTTCTTTTTCAATCAAATCTAAATTGTCCTTCTTTTCTGTTGCATCTTTCCATTCAAAATAGTCGCCATAGTCGTGATTACCAAGAATAGCGAATTTACCATAAGAAGCAGACAGTTGCGCCAAATATTGAGTGAATCCGTTCATCTCATCGCCAAAATTATTGACAATATCACCGGTAAAAAGCAATAGATCAGGTTTTACAAGTTTATTTGCGGCAACAGCTTTCTGCATAACTGTAGTATTTTTTCTAAAAGATCCCAGATGAATATCTGACAAAATCATTATTCGAAAACCATCGAATTGCTGAGGCAAATTACTAAAAAAGATCTCGTCACGCCTTTGCTCAACTTCAAAACGGTTAAAAAAGGAACCGAATAAAATAACCAGAACAATAGAACTATTTAATATTAAAGATCCTGACAACAAAATAATCTGCTTCCTTTCTCCCCCAAAAAGTCGAACGATCAGCGAGATAAGCGTTAAAAAAGAAAACAAAGTTTTAGGAATCAAATTAATAACAGTAATAACAATAACTATATAAAACAAATGATAGTCCCTGCTTTGACGAAGTAACTCGGGATTAGAAAATGCATAAGCCAACAAAAACTCAGCTGTGACAGCAAATAAAAGATAAAAAATAGTACAAGTAAATCTAAGCTTATTCAATAGCCTTTTCAGCAAAATCTTAAAACCACAGTAGGAGATAAGTTCGACTGCAAAGACTAACGCAAAAAAAAGGAATATACTTTCAGAAGGAATGCCTCTCATCTTAGACTTATTTTTCAGAAAGTTAATATTTAAATCATAAATCAAAACCAAAAGCACATTACAGAGGAGAATCAGCGCAAAAAAAATCAAAATCCATCTAATCCGAAAATTATTAGCTAAAAAAGAAAAACACATACAGTCGCTTTCATTCAATGACTTAGGTTAAAAAAAGGAGTCATTTAAGCCCTTCAGATTTGAATATTAAAAAAAAGCCGCAACTCATATCGCGAATAGACGAAGAAAAACGTGTTTTACCATTCGGTGTCAATTTCATCGATCACAGTTATACAAATTCATAGAAAAGCTCAAAAATATATTCACAAAGCCAAATCTCATTTTTTCAAATATTCAAATAGGGTAGGGTAAATTAAATAATTTACAAAAATCATTATTCACAATTGGCAATAATAGTAATAAAACCTATAAAGAGTACAAATGTAAAACAGAAATTTTATCCAAATTTGAATAAATTAATGAAGATATATTTACCATTTTTAAACTCAAATTAATGTATTTTCTATAAGTACATCAACAAATAAACTCTCAAATAAATTGCATATAAAGCACTTATTATCAACGATTTTAAACGATTACTTAATATTGAATGTCAATTAAATATGCAACTTTGTAAATTATAGCCAAATACTTAATAATAAATAGCATTAAATATAACATTATCAGTTTTTTATAAGATTTATATGAAGTATTAAAGAAATAATATACAAAGCAGTTTAATTGATAAAATTAAATTTAGGTACATATCTGAATTTTTATAATTTAATTCTGGAAATCAAAGAATCAAATTAATTTATTACATTTGTACACTTTGATTTTACATTTTTATGGAAGAGAGAATCAAAAAATTTATGGATTACAAGGGCCTGTCTCCCTCTGAACTTGCAGACTCAATAGGAGTGCAACGCTCAAATGTGACACATGTGCTAAAAAATAGAAATAAACCAAGTTTTCAGTTTATTGAAAAAATGTTGCAGGTGTATCCCGAGTTAAATGCGAAATGGCTTTTACTTGGAGTTGGAACCATGCTCGAAAATTCTTCAAAAAATAAGACTCTGTTCGATCAGCTAACTGAAACTTCCACCTCGGGCCAGCAAGTTTTAGCTGAGGCAAACAAAGAAAAAGATACCACATTGGAATCAAATGTTGAGCTAAACAAAATAGTTGAACCAAAAGAAGCCAAATCCAACGCTCCAGTAGCAGAAAAAAAGGAGCCCGATAATAATATTAAGGATCAGTTTTTTAGTTCTGAAAAACCGATTGAAAGGCTTATCATTTTCTTCAAAGACCAAACATTTAAGGTTTATTATCCGTCCCTGTAAGGATTTTTAGCCTATCTTTGCCGCCAAATTCATGAATATGAAAAAAACGGTAATTGATTTTCTATTGATTGAAAATAAGCAACTTAACAACGATAACTTTCAGCTTATACTTCAATCTCCTATACCTCTTTCTAATATTTTACCCGGCCAGTTTACAAATGTAGAAATAAAGGAAGCCAAGGAAATATTTCTTCGGAGACCCTTTTCAATTCTGGATGTTGATTACAAAAAACAAACAATTTCTCTTCTGATTAAAATACTGGGAAGGGGATCTAAAAAAATCACGGAAGCTAAAACTGGTCAAGTTATTAGCGCAATCGTTCCTCTGGGAAAATCGTTCTCTCAGCCCGAAAAAGATGACAAAATCTTACTGATTGGCGGAGGAAGCGGCGTTGCACCCATGTTGTTTTTAGCAAAAATATGCGGTTTGAATCCCTCGCAGGTTCATGTATTGATTGGAGCAAAATCATCAGTCGATCATATTGATATTGCAAATTATCAGCAATTTGGTCAATTTTATTACACAACAGAAGATGGATCTTTAGGTGAAAAAGGATACGTGACGAACCACTCGTTGTTTAATCAAAAAATTGAGCAATTCGATAGAATTTATACATGTGGCCCCGACCTAATGATGAAAGCAGTCGCCAAGGTCGCAAAAGAAAAAAATATTTTTTGCGAAGTTTCGCTGGAAAACATGATGGCTTGCGGATTCGGGGTTTGTCTCTGCTGTGTGGAAGACACCAAAGCTGGTCATAAATGTGTATGTACAGATGGTCCGGTATTTAATATAAATGATCTGAAATGGTAAATCTAGAAGTAAAGATCCACGATCTGAATTTGAAGAATCCGGTAATGACAGCATCCGGAACTTGCGGTTTTGGGGAAGAAATAGCTGATTTTATCGATTTATCAAGCTTAGGCGGTGTCTTTGTCAAAGGGACAACGTTGAAACCCAGGGAAGGAAATCCATACCCCAGAATGGCAGAAACACCGTCTGGAATGTTGAATGCCGTTGGATTACAGAATAAAGGCGTTGATAATTTTATTAACAACATCTACCCGAGAATAAAAGATATCAACACGCATTTTATTGTCAATGTAAATGGTTCAACAATAGAGGATTATGTTGCTGTTACCGAAAAAGTCAATGAATTGGATAAGATTCCGGCGATAGAATTAAACATCAGCTGCCCGAATGTGAAGGAAGGAGGTATGGCTTTTGGTGTTAGTTGTCCATCGGCAGAAGCTGTTGTTAAAGCAGTTCGAAGAGTATATGATAAAACACTAATTGTTAAATTATCGCCAAATGTTACAAGCATCACTGATATTGCCAAGGCTGTTGAAGGTCAGGGTGCCGATAGTGTTTCCTTGATAAATACATTATTGGGAATGGCCATAAATGCAGAAACACGAAAACCGGTTTTATCAACAATTACTGGTGGTTTATCGGGTCCGGCTGTAAAACCAATTGCACTGAGAATGGTATGGCAGGTTTATAATGCAGTGAAAATTCCGGTGATTGGCATAGGCGGAATAATGAATGCAACTGATGCGATCGAGTTTTTACTAGCTGGCGCGTCTGCTGTACAAGTTGGAACAGCGCTGTTTATTGATCCTACTATTCCA
Organism: Prolixibacteraceae bacterium; assembly: GCA_035353575.1. Classification (GTDB taxonomy): domain Bacteria; phylum Bacteroidota; class Bacteroidia; order Bacteroidales; family Prolixibacteraceae; genus Aquipluma. Next base: position 12,899 of record DAOPZV010000059.1, read on the forward strand.
ATTCAGATTGTTGATGGTATTTCAGCATATATGGAAAGACATAAAATACAGTCAGTTAACGACATAATTGGTAGTTTACAATGCTAAATTTTAATAATTTACATTTTTACAAATTGAAAATTGTTGGTTTTTGCCTGATTCCGTTGTTTTTATTTTATCAATGTTCTGGAGACCAGGCCCCAAAAGTGGTAGAAAAAAAAATTCCGGGACCTGATCCAAAAAGTATAAATTCGGTTCTTACGAACGAACAGTCTGAATTTTCTGGAAGCAGTTTCATCGCTAAGAAAGCGGGAGACTTTCTGCAGCAATGGAATCTTGCCGGTATGACAATGGCGATAGTCAAGGATGGAAAGTTGGTTTTTGCTCACGGCTACGGTTATTCCGACGTTGATGCCAAAACTCCTGTTAATCCTGGAAATATATTTAGGATTGCTAGTGTTAGTAAACTTGTCACTGCGGTTGGGATTATGAAGTTAGTTGAAAAAAGAGTTATTTCTCTCGATTCAAAAGTGTTTGGGCCAACTGCAATCCTGAAAGATTCTATTTTTAACAAAGTTGTTGACAAACGGCTCTATAAAATTACAGTTAGACACCTGCTGGCGCATGCCGGAGGATGGTCTCTTTCTTATGGAGATCCGGCGTTCAATTCGCTTGTTGTGCTCGAAAAAACAGGCGATACAGGCGCTGCAACGATGGATTCGTACTGCCGGTTTGTTGCAACAAGAAAGTTGCACTTTGAACCCGGAACGCGTTCCTGTTACTCGAATATGGGTTATATGTTTCTTGGAAAAGTGATAGAAGCTGCGTCGCATAAACCTTATGAAGAGTTTATCAACAACGAAGTATTGAAACCTCATGGCATTCTTGATATGCACATTGGCAAAAGCTACCTGGCAGATAGACGATTGAATGAAGTAAGATATTACGAAGCGGAAGAAAGTCCAATGATTCCCTGTTTCGACGGCTCGGGAAGGATGGTTCCAAAACCTTATGGAGGCAATCCCATTGAGTTGCTTGGAGCCGCCGGCGGTTGGATCGCTTCTTCGGTAGAGCTGGCGAAATTAATGGTTATGATCGATGGTTTCAGAAGTGTTCCCGATATAATTCCAGAACATCTTATCGATCAGATGGTTGTAAATAAAGACTTTAAGGGCCCGCTCGGTTGGAAAGTAGTAAAAAAGAATGGCGATTGGATCCGAACTGGTAGTATGGCTGGGACTTCGGCTATAATGAAAAGGCAGCCTAATGGATTTGAATGGGTTATTATCATTAACTCAAGTAGTTGGAAAGGGCCTCGGTTGCCCGCGTATGTTGATTACATGATGCGGCAGATTGAGAAAAAGATAACTGTATGGCCGAAAGTAAACTTGTTTAATTACACAGCAAAGAATTAGAAAGATTTATTTTTAAAGTTATGTATAGCCGAAAGACGCTCAAGTCTTTCGGCTTTTTTATTATTGAGCGCAAACAATAAAAGACAAAACCATCTTTTTATTTCATTTTAACATTTCAAGTTAAATCAGCTTCAATCAACCAGTTGTGCAAATAAATCAAGGATTTAGTAGTTAAAGCGCTTGAACTTTTCATTTTGTGCCTTGTTAGTTTGGTTGGAAATTTGATTTACTAAAATGTTAAATAAGAAATAATTGTATGTCAGAATTTAAAATCCTAATGCCAAAGTTGGGTGAAAGTGTTCAGGAAGCCACGATCACCAAATGGTTTGTAAAAGAAGGAGATAAAATAGAAGAAGATGAGCCTTTGTTTGAAGTTGCAACCGATAAAGTTGATTCAGAGATTCCTTCGCCTGTAGATGGTGTAGTTAAAAAAGTATTCTTCGATGTAAACTCACTCGTTCCGGTGGGCGAAGTAGTTGCCCTGATTGATCTAGGCGACGAAGATTCAACAGCTCACGAAAGTAACGTTTCTGAACCAAAAACGGAGTCAGTTTCTGTATCCAAGGGATCTCCAAATGCTGAGGGTACTTTATCGGCTGTTGAAAACCTCGAAATAAAGCCCGTTACCGAAGAAAAGGCCGACAGCAAGCGCTTCTATAGCCCATTGGTGCTATCTATTGCAAAATCGGAGCAAATAAGCCTTTCTGAGCTCGAAGTGATACCAGGATCGGGATTAAACAATCGCGTTCAGAAAAAAGACATATTAAGCTATATTGATTCGAAAAAATCAGGAAATTTCAGTAAGCCAGCTAATGACGTTGTAGCTGAAGTCAGAAAAGAAGTATCAACTCCTGCAAAAGTGTCGGTTTCAATTGGTTCAACCGACCAGATTATAGAAATGGACAGGGTTCGCAAAATTATTGCTGACCACATGGTGATGTCGAAACAAGTTTCGCCACACGTAACTTCAGTGGTAGAAGCTGATGTAACCAATCTTGTTTTGTGGCGAAACAATGTCAAAGATAAATTCCAGGAAAAATATGGAGAAAAAATAACTTTCATGCCTGTATTTGTTGAAGCGGTGGCAAAGGCCATTACCGAATACCCACTTCTAAACTCGTCGGTTGACGGACACAAAATAATCATTCATAAAGACATAAACATTGCTGTTGCAGTGGCAAAACCTGATGGTAACCTGGTTGTCCCGGTTATCAAAAACTCTGAGCAGAAAAATTTGGTTGGCCTTGCCAAAAATATGAATCAACTGGCTGATCTGGCTAGAAAAAACAAGCTGGGAGTTGAAGATTATCAGGGCGGCACGTTCACTATTACAAATTTCGGATCATTTCGGAATTTGATCGGAACTCCGATAATTAATCAGCCTCAGGTTGCAATTCTGGCTACTGGTAGTATCGAGAAAAAACCTGCAGTAATGGAAACTCCAACCGGCGATGCTATTGTTGTCAGGCATAAAATGTTCCTCTCTTTATCATATGACCATCGAATCATTGATGGCGCATTGGGAGGGGCTTTCCTTAGACGAATAGCAGATATTTTAGAAGATTTTAATATCAATCGCGAACTTTAAAAATAAACCAAGAAATATGACTACAGTTCCTAAAGTGTTTTCAATCAAATTAACACCTAAAGAAATTCTTGAAAGGTGGTACCGACTGATGACTATTGGCCGGGCCATCGACGAAAAAGCGCCAAATTATCTGAAACAAGCTATCGGATGGTCTTACCATGCGCCATACGCTGGTCACGACGGCATTCAGCTTGCAATTGGCCAAATATTCCAAAAAGAAGTCGATCACATCTTTTTATATTACCGCGACATGCTCACAGCGCTGTCTTGCGGATTAACTCCTGAAGAAATTATCCTGAACGGAATCTCGAAAGCTACCGATCCGGCAAGTGGCGGACGTCACATGTCTAATCACTTTGCAAAGCCTGAATGGAATATCCACAATGTTTCATCTCTCACCGGAAATCATACGTTGCATGCCGTTGGAGTTGCGAGAGCGATTAAGTATTACGGAGAAAAAGCGGTTGCAATTAGTGTGCAAGGTGAATCGTCTCTATCTGAAGGATTTGTTTATGAAGCAATTAACGGAGCTTCAAAAGAAAAATTACCTGTCATATTTGCTATTCAGGACAATGGATTTGGTATATCGGTTCCAAAAAAAGACCAGACTGCAAACAGGAAGGTTGCCAACAACTTTACGGGTTTTAAAAACCTTCGCATAATTCATTGTAACGGGAAGGATGTATTCGATTCAATGAATGCGATGTTTGAAGCAAAACGCCATGCCCTGGAAACTGGAACTCCGGTAATGGTGCAGGCAAATTGCATTCGAATTCATTCGCATTCCAATTCAGATCGCCATGAATTATACCGTTCAGAAGACGAAAGAAACTACGTTCAGGAATACGATCCTCTGGCAAAGTATAAACGAATGCTTTTGCGCTACGAGAGGTTTACTCCAGAAGAACTGGAAAAGATCGAGAACGAAGCGAAAAGTGAGCTAAAAGAGGCCCATAAACTTGCTATGAAAGCTCCGGACCCGGATCCAAACACATATTTAAATTTTGTTTTGCCGGAGCCTTACGTTTCAACAAAATATCCTGAAGGAATTCATAACGAATCATCGAGAGAAAAAAAGAAGCTAATTACAGCATTGAATGAAACGCTGAAATCAGAATTCAGGCATAACCCAGATACGTTCATTTGGGGCCAGGATATGGCAAATAAGGATAAAGGAGGTATCTTCAATGTGTCAAAAGGTTTGCAGCAAGAATTTGGCCCCAAAAGGGTCTTTAATGCTCCAATTGCAGAGGACTTTATTGTTGGAACCGCAAACGGGATGTCGCGATACGCCGAAAAAATACGAATTGTTATCGAAGGTGCTGAATTTGCAGACTATTTCTGGCCGGCAATGGAGCAATATGTTGATTCGAGCCACGATTACTGGCGTTCAAACGGTAAATTTACACCCAATGTTACCATCAGACTTGCGTCGGGCGGCTATATCGGTGGAGGATTGTACCATTCGCAAACAATAGAGGGTGCATTGACTTCAATTCCCGGAGTTCGAATTGTTTATCCATCTTTTGCCGACGATGCTGCCGGTCTTTTAAGAACTGCAATCAGGTCAAAAGGACTTACAATGTTCATGGAACCCAAATCGTTGTACAACGATCCGAAAGCTGCCACATATATTCCTGATGATTTTGAAGTGCCATTTGGCAAAGCCCGTATAAGAAAAAATGGTGAAGATCTGGTTATGATTACATATGGCAACACTACACATATGTGTCTTGAAGCAGCGGAAAAGCTTGCAAAAGAAGGAGTTTCTGCCGAAGTTATCGATCTTCGCTCACTTGTTCCGCTTGATAAAGAAACAATTTTAAATTCTGTAAAGAGGATCGGAAAAGTGATGGTAGTTCACGAAGATAAAGTTCATTCTGGTTTCGGTGCAGAAATAACATCTGTAATAGCAGACGAAGCTTTTGAATATTTAGATGGTCCGATTAAAAGGGTAGGATCATCTTTTACTCCTGTAGGTTTTCATCGGTCTTTTGAACGGGTAATTCTTCCGAATACTGAAAAAATCTACCAAACAGCAAAAGAAGTATTAGCATACTAAAAAACTGGCAAATATGAATAAAATTGCGATTATCTATAGTTTTAATTCAATTAAAACAGCGAAAGCAGCTGAAAAAATAAAAGAAGCTTTTGGCCCGGATTTTAACATTGTTCTGGTCAATGCAGAAGATTTAACCGAAGAGCTATTTTTATCGTTTAAAAATATGATTTTAGGAGTACCAACCTGGTTTGATGGCGAATTACCAAACTATTGGGATGAATTTGTTCCTGCAATCGAAGATCTCAATTTAAAAGGAAAAACAATCGCTTTGTTTGGACTTGGAAATCAAAATGAATACCCAGAGAATTTTGGAGATGCGGTTGGTATTTTAGCTGAATTAGTGCAGAAAAAAGGCGCACATGTGGTAGGTAAAACATCTCCTGAAGGCTACAACTTTGAATCGTCAAAGGCTCTGATTGATAAGAATTTTGTCGGGTTAATCCTGGATCAGGAAAATCAAGCTCGTTTGTCTAAAGAGAGAATCGAGAAATGGGTTTCTGATCTTAAAGATCAATTTAACTAGAAATTCAGAAATTATTAAAATAAGGGCATGGTAAGAACACTATGCCCTTATTTTTTTACTTTAAAATCACAAACAGTTATTTTAAAGCTAATTAACAACGGTGGAAATAACCCTATATTTGTCAGTGTAAAATAAAGAACCATTAAAGACATCTCACAAAAATGAAAAAGAAGAAAGTTATAGCCATAGTGGCCCACGATAATCGCAAAAAAGACATGATAGAGTGGGTATCCTGGAATTGGAAAGAATTTGTTTCGCACAGTCTGGTTTGTACAGGTACAACGGGCGGACTTGTCGAGGGTAAGCTACTCGAAAAATGTAGAGAGAATGATGTTATTCCACCTGAAATTGTGCGTTTAAAATCCGGGCCATTGGGCGGCGACCAGCAACTCGGTGCACTAATATGTGAAGGCAAAGTAGATATGCTGATATTCTTTTGGGATCCGATGCAGCCGCAGCCTCACGACGTTGACGTAAAGGCATTACTAAGAATATCAACACTTTATAATATTCCAACTGCTACAAATCGCTCAACAGCAGACTTTATTATTTCATCAAAATTATTTCATCAGGAATACGAACCTTTGCTGAAAGATTATGGCTCATATATTAAGCGGGATATCGATTTCAATCAATAATTTTACTGTTTTTTAACAAAATAGTAAGCTTTTGAAGTTGGATTTAGTTAACTGTCTTCTTAGCTTTGAACAGAACAATGTATAAAGCCATGAAAGAAGACAGATTAAAGAAAATGATTAAAGCCATGTATCTTCTTCGTGAAGTTATAAAACAGAAACAAGAAGATGACAAAGCCTTCAGATTTAAACCAAAGTCAAAAGTTCTGAGGGAAGTAGATGACATTATTGACCGTAGTTTAGAAGAGTTTTATTCTTTTAGATAAGCTGGGCAGTAGGGTTTAGTTAAAAGGAGTCCGGATAAACAGTTTTCCCA
>DAOPZV010000060.1:0-5771 GCA_035353575.1 Prolixibacteraceae bacterium
GCGATATGATTGGGAAAACCTGGACAATGACGCCCGACGGGCTGGCGCTCAAAAAAGCTGAAGTACCGGCTAAACCCGAGCCCAAAAAGAAATAAGAAACTACTGAAACAAGAATAACACAAAAGCCTATCGACTGACAAGTTGATAGGCTCTTTTATTGCGAATTATAAAGACTGATGTCGTGAGATTCGTCTATCAGAAGATCATTGAAAATACGGTTTCCTTACCCGGAATTGATCTGGCATGAAGCGTTCCGCCATGCAAACGCATAATCTGGCGCGACAAACTAAGCCCGATTCCCGAACCACTTTCCTTTGTCGTAAAAAAAGGCACAAAAATTTGTTCCAGAATGTCTTCAGCGATACCAGGACCATTATCAATCACACGAACTTCCAGCCGTCGGTCCTGATTAGTTCCGGCGATTATCGAAATCTTTCCTTCCGGGTTCTTTTCGTTGGCTTGCAGTGCATTTTTGGTCAAATTCAGAAGCACCTGCGAGATCAGGTTTTCATCGGCAAAAAGCTCCAGTTCTGGCGGATTAATCACCACCGAAAGTTTTACCATGTTGCTGTTTTCCAGCGACGAGTACAGCACTTTTATGCGAGTTGCCAATTCTTCGAACCTGAACAGTTTTTTGTTTGGCTTCGGAAGCCTCGTCAGTTTGCGGTACGACTCAACAAACAACATAAGACCATTTCCCTGTTCCTTAATTACATTCAATCCGCGCAAAGTAGCCTGTATTTTAGATTCGCTCAGTTCTTCAGGCGTTGCCGGCCTACCATCGATGGTGAAGAAATTAAACAAACTTTCAGAAAGAGATGTGATTGGCGCAATCGAATTCATGATTTCGTGCATTAAAACGCGAATCAGCTTCATCCACGAGTCAAGTTCCTTCTCGTCTAGCTCATTTCTGATATCTTGAATGGAGAGCAGAATCAGCTCGTTGTTTTTTACCTTAAACGACGTCGATTTTAACGAAAGCTGCACAACTCCCCGCTCGGAGGTAACCGAAATCAACCGCTGTTCGAACGGACCAATATTTTTAACCGTTTGAAACAAGTTGCGGTTTACACGCTCCAACTGATGCAAATGAGTTAATACATCAACTCCGAGCATTTTTTTTGCCGCCGAGTTGGCATGCAATACAAATCCTTCGGCATTGTATGTTAAAATGCCTGTGGCGACATGCTCAAGCAAAGTTTCGAAATATTGTTCTTGCTGGCGACTCTCTATTTTTAACTGCTGAATCTGCCGGTTTACTTTGTTCAATCCCTGGTAAATTCCGAGTATCGATTTATCGGAGATGTTTGTTGGTATGGTGAGCGTTGAATCGTCGTTCTGAACCGATTCAAGAAAATAGCTTATTCTCCGGTTAGTTGAGTTCAAAAAGTGAATCAGCAGAAAAATGAAAATTGTATCGATTATGCCGGCAGCAAAAATCAAAGAGAACGACATTCCGGAGGCAACGAGCCAGCCCAGACAAGCGCTCACCGCCACAATCAAAAGAGTTCTGATTACTATCTGAAAGTAGAAATTTCGGATTATCATTGGCCCAGTTTCTTGATTTTGTTATACAGAGTTTGACGCGTAATTCCAAGTTGTTCGGCAGCGGCGCTCAAATTGCCGTTATTTTTATCAATTGCCTGGTTTATCATTCGCTTTTCCATGTCTTCGAGGGTCATCTCAGTATCATTACTTCGGCCTTGCACCACCGGCCGCATAAAGAAGTCTTCGGCTTTTAGCACACTCCCCTCGCCCAGAATGACCGCTTTTTCGATGGTATGCTGCAATTCGCGAATATTTCCCGGCCAGGTGTATTTCATCAACTTATCCTGCGCCTGCTGGTTAATTTTCAGGTTTGGCTTGTTGTATTTCGATGTATATTTCTTCAGAAAAAAATCGGCCAGAACCAGAATGTCGTTTCCCCGCTCACGCAATGGCGGAACTTCAATCTGGATGGTGTTGATTCGGTAAAGCAAATCTTCACGAAAACCGCCCTCGGCCACCATTTGCTCGAGGTTTTTGTTAGTCGCGCAAATTAACCGAATGTCAATCGGAATAAGCTGGTTGGAGCCAACCCTTGAAATTTTGCGATTTTGTAACGCAGCTAAAAGCTTGGCCTGAAGATGGTAAGGAAGATTTCCGATTTCATCGAGGAAGAGGCTTCCTTTGTCGGCCACCTCAAACTTTCCCGGGCGATTGTCGCGTGCATCGGTAAAAGCGCCCTTCACGTGGCCAAAAAGCTCGCTTTCGAAAAGAGTCTCGCTCACAGCGCCCATATCAACGCTAATCATCACTTCGTTTGCGCGATCAGACAAACGATGAATTTCGTGGGCAATCAATTCCTTTCCGGTTCCATTCTCGCCGGTAATCAGCACATTGGCATCAGTTTTTGCCACTTTCCGAACCATGTTGAGCACCGCCATAAGCTGTGGCGACGAGCCAATTATAAATTTCTGATCGCGGTTAAGTTCTGTTTTAAGGCCTTTCTCCTTCTCTTTAAGCTGACTCACCTCCTTTTTCGACCAGTTTAGCTGAAGCGCCGAACGCAGTGTTGCAAGCAGCTTATTGTTGTCCCATGGCTTTAGGAAAAAATCGGTAGCGCCCATTTTCAGCGCCTTCACGGTCAGTTCAATATCGCCGTAAGCCGTTATCATTACCACCGAAATTTCAGGATTTGTTTCCTTTATGCGGCCCAGCCAATAAATACCTTCGTTACCTGTATTTATACCGGCGTTAAAATTCATATCGAGTATAACCAGATTGTAGTCGCGTTTTCTGAGTTCCGAAGGAATCTGATTTGGATCGGATAAGGTGGTTACCGTTTGGAATTCGGGAATAAGCAAAATTTCCAAAGCACTCAGAATGCTTTTATTGTCGTCAACAATCAAAATATTTCCTTTGGCCATTTTTTCGTTTAAAGTTAGAGCTTGATTTGTGTAAAATCAACCATCTGTAAAATTTTTTGACGTTTTATTGTCTATTAATTTTACTTGAAGCCAAGGACTTCTTTTATATAATACTGAATATCTGCAACTTAATATTTTGGCATTATTCTGGCACTGTTGTTACAAACGAAAATAAAAGCAATGATCAGAAAACTCATACTCATTCAAGTTTTAGTGTTTGCGGTTGGAAATGCACTGTTCGCTCAAACCACCTGGAATTTAAGCCAGTGCATTTCCTTTGCTCTTAAAAACAACATCGGGTTGAAAAAAATGGAGGTTGAAGAAAAGCTGGCTGCGGAAGACTTCAGTCAATCGAAACGGAACCTGCTACCTGGGATTTCAGCCTCCTCCAGTGCCGGATTCAACTTCGGACGCTCGATCGACCCAAACACCAACGGGATTGTAAATACTCAATTTTTTAATACCAGTTTCGACCTTGGAAGTTCGATGACCATATTCAATGGATTTAAACTGATCAACCAGATTGAGTACCAGAAATTCAGAAAAAAAGCTGCTGAAATGAATAAGCTGAATGCCACCGACGACCTGGCTTTCAAGGTAATGGGCTCCTATTTCGATGTACTCTATTATAAAGGTGTTCTCGAAATTGCAAAAAAACAGGTTGAAGCATCGGGCATAAACCTGAAAAAAGTTGAGCGACAAGTGGAACTCGGGACGAAATCGAAAACCGACTTATTTGAGATGAAAGCCAACTACGAAAGCGAAGAATTAAAGCGTATTCAGGCTGAAAATTATTTGAAAACTGCCGATCTGCAGCTGAAACAATACATGAACCTAACCGACACTGCGCGTTTGGCACTTGCCGAAGATCAGAGTCCGGTAATTGCGTCTCAAATTCCGGAAAGACAAAATCTATTTAACTCGTACATTGCATGGTCGCCTTATTTTCAATCATACCAGGCACAGCTGAAAGCAACTCGCAAACAGTTGTCGATCAACCGCTCGTACCTCTATCCAGCGCTCACTGCAAATGGGTCAATTGGCAGTGGCTACAGCGAAACAAACAAAGACAACACCAATAAAGTAATTGGTTTTAATACGCAAATTGACAACAACTTCAGCCAATATTTGGGAGCTTCGCTTAGCATTCCAATTTTTGGGAAATGGGGTTACCGCTCAAACATCGCAAAAGCAAAACTTGAAGTTGAACAAGCGCAAAACGAGCTCGACGAACAGAAACAGAAACTATATTTTGAAATGCAAAACAACCTCAACGAACTCGAAGCCATTGAAAAAGAATACAATCAGTACCAAAAACAACTCGAAGCCGACAAGCTTGCTTTCCATGCAGCAGAAAAGAAAATTGAGCAGGGATTTGAAAGTGTGGTCGATTTTTACATCGCCAAAAACCGCTATGCAAACTCCGAGAACCAGGTTCTAAAATCGCGGTTGCAATGGGAAGTGAAAAAGAAAGCACTTGATTTTTATTCAGGAAAGCGTTTTTGGGAAGAATAATGAACCTGAAGATCAGATTCTTACTTTTTTAACAACGAAAACCTGAAAACAAAGACAACAACGATAACAATTAAGATTAAAAACAAAAAAAACTATATCATCATGGGAATGGACAAAGTTATAGAAAAGAAAAAGGGACTGAGACCAAAACATTTCATCTGGATTGGGATCGCCCTGGTTTTGGGATTTTTACTATATAAAGTTATTTTCACTCAAAGCGGATCAACCTTTAGAGCCGAAAAAGACAAAATTACTATAAGCGCCGTTGAAGACGGCCAGTTTAACGATTACATTACGGTGATTGGAAACGTTGAACCAATTACAACGATTTTTCTGGACGCCGAAGAAGGCGGGAAAGTGGAAGAAAAGCTGATTGAAGAAGGCGAAATGGTAAAAAAAGGCGATATCATCCTGAAATTGAGAAACAACGACCTGAATTTGAGCATCATGAACAGCGAATCGAGTATGGCTTACCAAACCAACGAGTTGCGCAATACCCAGATACAAATGGAACAGCAGAAAATACAGAATAAACAACAGTTGCTTGAAATCGATTACAATATTGTGAGGCTGAAACGTAATTACGAACAGCAAAAGTCGCTGTTTGAAGAAGGACTAATTGCTAAAGAAGATTTTCTAAAAGCAGAAGAAGATTATCTTAAATCGAAGAAAAACCGTGATTTGATCTACTTGAAAATGATTCAGGACTCGATCTTTCACGAGAACCAGAAAATGCAAATCACTCAAAGTCTTGGAAATTTGCAAACAAGTCTAAAAGCGGTTCAGCAAAGGCGTGAAGACCTCAGCGTAAAAGCCCCTGTTGACGGACAGCTCGGCTTACTCGATGCCGAAATCGGAGAATCAATCAACAAAGGACAACGGATTGGGCAAATCAACATTCTCGACAACTTCAAGATCAAAGCGCTGATCGACGAGCATTACATCGACCGGGTGAAACGCGACCTTCCGGCCACACTCGACCGCAATGGAACCAATTTTAACCTGAAAGTGCGCAAAGTTTACCCCGACGTTCGCAATGGGCAGTTCGAAATTGACCTTGTATTTGAAGGAACAACACCCGACAATATCCGAACCGGACAAACCTATCACATTAAACTGGAACTGGGCGAATCGGGTAAAGCAATATTATTGCCACGCGGCGGATTTTTCCAGAGCACAGGCGGCCAATGGGTTTATGTACTGAACGAAGATGGCAGCGAAGCCACCAAACGGAACATCAAGATTGGAAAACAAAATCCTCAATATTACGAAGTTCTGGAAGGCCTCAACCCGGGAGAAAAGGTCATCACTTCGGGCTATGAAATGTTTGGGACAAACGACAGAATA
>DAOPZV010000060.1:5871-19279 GCA_035353575.1 Prolixibacteraceae bacterium
TAATCCTGAAAATCTCTTAATCCGAGAAATCCTGATTCAGACATCTGCGACAAACAAATAGACAAATTCTGTCAAATATTTTGACGGAAGGACACGTGGATGATAAATTTTAGTATTGAATATCAATTGATTATAAATTCGGTACGATTTCTGGCATTTCAGGAAACAGAAAACAAAAACATTTGAAAGCTCAAAGCCATGATCAAGCATTTTTTCATCAACGTTCTACGGAATATTCGACACAACAAGGTTTTCACGGTGATCAACCTGGCAAATTTGGTGATCGGATTTGCGGTCTTCATCCTGTTTAGCGAACTGGTCAGTCACGAGCTAAATTACGACAAGTTCAACGAGAACTACGACCAGATTTATCGTGTGCAAACTCGTCAGGAAGACTCTTACCCGACCAACTTTTGCACCTACAGTCCGGCAGCTTACCGTTTTCACCTGATGGCAGATTTGCCTGAAGTTGAAAAAGTGCTGCTGATGCGCGAGGTGTCGGGCGGATCCAATTCAGGCCAGTTTTTTACGCTGCCCGACGGAACCCAGTTGTACGAGCAAAACGGCTACTGGAGCGAAAACAGCATCTTCGACATTTTTACAATTGAGCTGAAGGAAGGCAATAAGCACAATGCGCTGACGGAGCCAAACACCATTGCCATTTCAGAAACGCTGTCGAAGAAGCTTTTCCCGGATGGGAATGCGGTTGGCAAACAGGTGATCATTGGCAAACGTTTCCCGCTGACGGTCGCCGCTGTTTACAAAGATTTTCCGCAGAATTCGAACCTGAAAGCAACCTATCTGGTATCGCTGTCAACTTACCCTGTATTGAGTGGCGAGCCGAATTACAGCGAAAACTGGACCAATATTTCGTTCGACAACTATGTGTTGCTTAAAAAAGGCGCCGACCCAAAACTGGTGGATGCCAAAATAAAGGATGCCTTCAAAAACGTGGAGAATTTTGGGAAAAGCACGCCATACCTGCATCCTCTGTCGAAACTGCATATTTCGCCCAACAGTCAGGCCGACATGATTATTGGCCTTGGTATTCTTTCGCTTGCCGCGACCCTGATCCTGATCCTTTCGGGTGTAAACTACGTGAACCTCTCGCTGGCCAATTCAACCGGGCGATCCAGGGAAATAGGCATCAAAAAAGTGATTGGCTCGTCGAAAAAAGCACTTGCCACTCAGTTTATGGCCGAGACCGTTTTGCACACGCTGTTTGCCACCCTCCTGGCGCTTTTTGTAGCTCAAATGTCGTTCCCGCTACTCAATCATATCCTGAATAAAAATCTCGAGTATTCGTTGTGGACAAATACGCCGTTGCTGATTTTCATTGCGCTAGTCAGCCTTTTGGTGGGCGTTCTTTCCGGCTTATACCCGTCGTTTGTCATTTCGTCATACAATCCGGTTAAAGCACTGAAGGGCAAATTGTTCAGCAATGGAGTGAGTTCTGTCAACGTGAAAAAAATACTGGTGGCCGCGCAGTTTTCCATTTCGCTTTTCATGCTCATTGCCAGCTTTATCCTTTACAACCATGTCGATTTCATGCTGAACAAGGATTTGGGCTTCGCCAGCAAAAATATCCTTTACACTGAAATCAATGTAAAAGACAAGCAGTCGTTCGAAACGGTAAAAAACAGACTGTTGCAACATCCTGAAATCGAAGGCGTCACTTATTCGAGCACTATTCCGTTTGTTGGGAACATAGGTGGTTATATCACCTGGGAAGGCGCCGCGCCAGACGAAAAAGAAATGTTGAGCCGCAACTACGTGAACTACGATTTTATACCAACTTACGACCTGAAACTGGTTTACGGACGAAACTTCTCGAAGGAATATCCGGCTGATAAGGAGGCTTGCATCATCAACGAAACGGCTTTGAAGGTTTTTGGCTGGAGCGACCCGATTGGGAAGCGGATTACCATGTATGGCAAATCGTATCCGGTGATTGGAGTGGTGAAGGATTTTCATCCATTCTCGGTGCACAACCCGATTCCAACATACGTCATGTTCCTGAACGACAATCAGATTGCAGGATCGACGCTGCTTACCGTTCGGTTTGCCGGCGATGAGCCGAAAGCTAAAGCAGCGGTTACAAAAGAACTCGAAAGTATTTTCCCGAACGATCCGTTCGAATTCAAAGATTTCGGGGTGGCCTTTTACCTCGACTTTGCCATTTCGTTCTGGCAAACCATGAAACGGATGTTCATCTTTTTTGCCATAGTTACTTTAGTTATTTCAACAATAGGACTTTTCGGACTGATTTTATTCACCGTAAAACGCCGCACCAAGGAAATTGGTGTTCGGAAAGTGCTGGGCAGTTCGGTGGGTTCGGTTTACTGGCAGCTTTCGGCTGAAGTGATTGCCATGATTGGCTTTGCGATACTGTTTGGTTGTCCGGCCGCAGCTTACCTGTACAAAGCTTTGCCAGGTGCATACAAAGAACCGCTCTCGATCACTGTATTCCTGATTTCGATTTTGCTGGTTGCCATCATTGCACTGGTCACCATCAGTTATCATGTGATTAAGATTGCCATGAGCAATCCGGTAGAAGCGCTGAGGTATGAGTAAAAATCAGAATCGGGATTTGCAGGATGATTGGATTAACAGGATAAAGACAAAGAAATGGATAAGAAAATAGATGATGAATTGACCTACAAAATCATTGGTTGTGCCATGAAAGTTCACAACTCGCTGGGAAATGGATTTCAGGAAGTGATTTACCAGCGATGCCTTGCCATAGAACTTGAGAAAAATAACATCGCTTTTCTAAGAGAGGAGGAATTGCCAATCTATTATGAGGGAATTCATGTTGGCACCAGAAGAGCCGATTTTATTGTTGCTGGTGAAGTTATAGTTGAATTAAAAGCAATCATTAAACTGGAAGAAGTTCATTTGGCTCAGGCGCTGAATTATCTGACGGCCTACCAAATTGACAAAGGACTGCTCATCAATTTTGGCTCGACCAGCCTGGAGATAAAGCGCTTATTCCGAAAACATTAATTTTTTATCCTGTAAATCATTAAATCTGGTAAATCCTGATTCAGACAATTTTAAAAATAACAACATGATACATTTAAACAACATCGACAAGTATTACGATTCGAAATTTCAACGTTCATTCGTTTTGAAAGCTGTTAACCTCGACATCGCTGAAGGCGAGTTTGTCAGCATAATGGGCCCCAGTGGCTCGGGTAAATCAACATTGCTCAATATCATTGGGCTGCTCGATCAACCTTCGGCTGGCGAATACACACTTTACGACAAATCGGTTCTCGACCTGAAAGAAAAAGTTAAAGTGGATTACCACCGCAATTTCATGGGTTTCATCTTCCAGGCCTATCACCTCATCGAGGAAATGACCGTGTACGAAAACATTGAGACTCCGCTCATTTACAAAGGTGTAAAAGGAAAAGATCGTGAAGCCATGGTCGCC
Source organism: Prolixibacteraceae bacterium (assembly GCA_035353575.1). Taxonomy (GTDB): domain Bacteria; phylum Bacteroidota; class Bacteroidia; order Bacteroidales; family Prolixibacteraceae; genus Aquipluma. Next base: position 9,311 of record DAOPZV010000060.1, read on the forward strand.
GATTTGCTCGACCGGTTTAACATGGTGGCAAAGAAGGATTTATTTCCGCAGCAACTTTCGGGCGGACAGCAGCAGTTGGTAGGTATTGCCCGCGCCATTATTGGCAAACCCAAACTTTTGCTGGCCGACGAACCTACCGGAAACCTGCACTCTTCTCAGGGCGAAATGATTATGGAAAACCTGAAAGCCCTTCACGACGAAGGAATGACCATCATTCAGGTTACACACAACGAAAAGTTTGCCCAATACGGCACCCGCGTTATCCGGCTGGAAGACGGGATTATCCGGAAAGATGAAAAAAATGTCTGAATCAGGATTTTCAGGATGAAAAGATAAACCAGATTTAATCCTGAAAATCCGATAATCCTATTCATCCAGATTCAGACAATTATTAAAAACAAATCATGAGAAACATTTTAAAGCCGATATACCGAAACTTTAGCCGAAAACCGGTCACCAACCTGATTAATCTGGGCGGGCTTGCGCTCAGCCTAAGTTTGGTCATTGTGCTGGCGGTTTACGCCTATAGCGAACTGACTACCGATCATTTTCACAAGAACGGTGCCCGGGTTTACCTTTATTCCGAATCGGGAAACCTGCCCCGCATTTATACACCGGGGGTTTTGAAAGATGCCATCGACCAGAATATTCCCGAAGTGGAATCGACTTTGCGCATTGCAGGCACCTGGGAAGCACCTGTTTTTCAGGCCGAAGACCAGGAACCAATTACTTCCGATCTGCTTTTTACCGACCCTTCGTTTTTCACATTCTTCAGCTACAAAGTTGTTGAAGGAAATCCGGCAGCCGCTCTTTCTGAGCCTCTGACAGTGGTAATTACCCAATCGCTGGCCGCAAAACTCTTCGGCAAACAAAGTGCTATTGGCAAAACACTGAAACTAAATAACGAAAAAACGCTCACGGTAAAAGCGGTTATCGAAGAGCCGAAAGCCAACACCAGCTTGTCGTTCAGTGCACTAACATCGATGGCAACCCGCCAGATTGTGATGCCCAACGAAGCCGAATTTAAAGTGTGGCCGTTCTGCCTGTTCCAGACCTTTGTTTTGCTGAAAGAAGGTACAAACCCGGAAGCGGTTGCGCCCAAAATTGCCGCACTGTTTCCTCCTGATATGAAAACCAAAAAATCTGAAGCACGACTCACTCCATTCAACAAGCTATATTTTACCCAGTTTTCGCTGTTCAACGCCAATTACCTGCGTTGCGGCGACCGCACCAAAGTGATGATTCTTTTGCTGGTGGCAGCTCTCGTTTTGGTTATAGCTTTGGTGAATTTTGTCAATATTTCATCGTCGCAATGGGTGGAGCGCGTGCGCCAGATCGGTACGATGAAAGTTGCAGGAGCCGGTCGTTTTTCCATACTTTCGAAAGTCATTGCCGAGGCTTTCCTGTTTTTCCTGTTAGCCGTGTTTCTGGCTATGGCTTTAATCGCTCTATTTATCACTAACATTGTCAGTTACACCGGCATACACTTTAACCTGGGTTACATATTTTCTTTCCAGTTTATCGGTATTTCTGTGGCAGGAGCCTTTATTTTAAGCTTGTTATTCAGTCTGATACCTGCGCTCCAGCTTTCAAACTCGAAGGCTATTGATAACCTCCGGAAAGGAATTACCAAACCAGCAAAAAAGCAAACGTCCAGCAGTATTTTGGTAACCACTCAATTTGCCATCGCCATCGTGTTGATTGCCTTTACGATACTTATCCAGAAACAGGTTGATTTCGGAAGTTCGAATCTGGGCATCAATCAGGAGAATATTGTTGGCCTAAAACTCACGCCTGAACTTATGGCAAAAAAAGATGTGCTGAAAAAGATGATTAGCGAAAATCCAAACGTTGGTCAAATCTCTTTTGCACAATATTTTCCGGGCGAAATTATCTCGCACTGGGAAACCAAAACCACTGGTGGAAGCGAAGAAAAAACAGTGTTCTACGATACTTTTAACGCCGATGCCAATTTCTTCAAAACTGCCGGACTGGAACTCATTCAAGGCCGACTCTATTCTGGCGATATAGCTACCGATGCCAACAAAGTAGTGGTAAACGAAAGTTTTATCCGCGAAAATAAACTGCAAAATCCGCTGGGAACCAAATTCATGAGCATGAATGGAAGTGTACTGGAAATTGTGGGGATTATCAGAGATTTTCATTACCAGTCGTACAACAAACCCATTCTGCCATTGGCAATTCGCAATGAGCCCTTTTCGACTTATTGCCTGGTGAGTTTGCAAACCGGCAATTACAAAGCATTAAGCCAGTCGGTTCAGGATATTCAGGCTAAAGCCAAAAGCCTTTCGCCATCGTTCCCGGTTGAAATCAACTTTTTCGATCAGGCCGTTCAGCAGTTGTACCAATCGGAACTGCAATTCCGCCGTACGTTTTCTCTGTTTGCGTTCAGTGCCATTGTAATTTGCTGCATGGGCATTTTAGCCATGTCGATGTTTGCCTGCCAGCGCCGAATTAAAGAAATCGGCATCCGCAAGGTTAACGGGGCAAAGGTTTCGAAAGTAATGACTATGCTCAACCGCGACTTTGTGAAATGGGTGTTTGTCGCATTTGTGGTTGCAACGCCGGTTTCGTGGTACATTATGCACAAATGGCTCGAAGGATTCGCCTATAAAACTGAACTCAACTGGTGGATTTTTGCTTTAGCCGGAATTCTGGCCTTAGGAATTGCGCTGCTCACCGTTTCATTTCAGTCTTGGAAAGCTGCAACGCGAAACCCGGTGGAGGCGCTACGCTATGAGTAATCAAGACTTCACTTGAAGTGAAACCCTGATTATATAATTATAGATGGAGGCGCTGAGATAGGATTAAAATATTTAAAGACCCTGAAAGTTTTTAAAACCTTCAGGATTGGTTTACTGAAAAACTGATAAATAAAATACAATGGGAAATCATTTCAAAATATATCTTAATCATCTTAAAAAGAATAAGATATACACCTTCGTGACTATCTTCGGATTTGCAGTTTCGCTCATGTTCGTCTTTTTGCTGAGCATTTACATCCGGCAAGAACTATCGGTCGATCAGTTCCATGCAAACAAAGACCGCATTTACCGGCTTAGCCGCGACAACGGGGCTGCCTTTGGACCAATGATAGCCGAAACACTTAAAAATCAATATCCTGAAATTGAAACATTTACCCGCATTTATGAAAATGGCGGAAATGCAAAATTCAGGGGGAATGAGCTTACCCGCTTTAAATACATGCTGGCCGACTCGTCGTTTTTCTCCATGTTTTCGTTTAAACTGAAGGAAGGGAACGCAAATCAGGTCTTGGCCACCAAAAATTCGGTTGTATTAAGTGAATCGTTTGCCCGAAAAATGTATGGTAGCGAAAGTCCTGTCGGCAAATCATTCACCATGAATAAGCTCGACTTCCTGGTTACTGGGGTTGCTCAGGATTTTCCCGACAATACTCAGTTCGAAAAGTACGATGCCATCGTTAATTTCAAGGCGCTGGCTGATATTTGGGGATGGAAAGAGTTACTCACCTCAAACAGCAACAGTTCATTTGGGCTTTACCTGATGGCAAAACCAGGGACTGATCTGCCGTCTAAAACTTCTCAAATCCTAGCCCAATTCAAAAAAGATTATTGGCTTTATACCCAAAATTTTGCCAAAATACTGACGATGGAACCGCTCGCCGATGTGTATTTCGCCAAAGAATCGTCGCCGGCGATTAAGCAAAACAGCCGGGTAGCCATTTTCCTATTTGGAGGAATTGCTATCCTGATTCTTGTGATTGCCATCATCAATTACATTAACCTGACGGTTGCACAAGCCGGTTTCAGAAGTAAGGAAACTGCCATCAAAAAATTAATGGGCGGATCGAAAAGCATGTTGTTGCGCCAGCACATCAGCGAATCGGTAGCACTTAGTTTTTTTGCCACGATTATTGCAATTGCACTGGCCTTTCTGGCTGAGCCGTTTTTTAATGCCCAAATGAGTTGTCAGCTTAACCTCAAATCGCAGATTAGCATTGCGCTCGTTGTACAAATAGTTGGCATAGTTATCGCAATAGGCTTTATTTCAGGAATCATCCCAGCTTTGGTAGTCAATAAATTAAATCCGGTTGAGGTGGTGAAAGGAAACGTACTCCGTACCAGCAAAAAAGGATATACCAAAGCGCTGATTGCATTTCAGTATGGCATTGCTATCGTTTTGCTGGTTTGTACCTGGACCATTGCGCGCCAGTCGTATTTTTTGCAACACTACAACATGGGCTACAATCGCAATAATTTGTTCTGGATGGAAAATACAGTTGAATCGTCGCAAAAGGATGCCTTCCGGAATGTGATGAAAGCCATCCCGGGAGTTGCAGAAGTTTCGTTTTGTCGCGGAACTCCAATAGATGGCGGGAACAACCAATCGTTCAATTATAAAGAAAAACCGGTTAGTTTTCAGGAGTTTGTTGTTGACAGCGCTTATTTCAACTTGTTTGGTATGAAAGTGGACGCAATCGGAACAGCTTACAGCAAAAACGGCGTGTGGATCAATAAAGCTGCTATTCAGCAAATGGAATTGGGCGACAAACCTGTTACTGTGCCATTTTATAAAGATAACCTGCCGGTATTGGGCATTGTTAAAGATTTTAATTTCAGATCGTTGCGAACAAAGATAGGACCACTAATCATCAGACAGTTACAGCCAACTGATGACGCATGGAAGATTATAGTCAGGATCGATGGCGCAAACCTGGCCCAAACAGCCGAAAGCATAAAGAAAGCACAAGCATCGTTTACCGGCGGCATCCCAATGGATTCGGGCTTTATAGACGACGAAGTGAACCAATGGTACATTCGCGAAGTAAAACAGTCGCGACTAATCGGGGCTTTCACTATTCTATCCATCATCATCTCGTCGATGGGAATTTTTGCCATGTCGCTTTACTTCATTCAGCAAAAAGTAAAAGAAATTGGCATCCGCAAGGTGAATGGCGCTAAAATTTCCGAAGTAATGATTCTGCTTAACCGCGACTTTGTGAAATGGGTACTCATTGCTTTTGTAATAGCCGCGCCCATAGCTTACTACGCCATGAGCAAATGGCTCGAAAACTTTGCCTACCGAACCTCGCTAAGCTGGTGGATTTTTGCTTTAGCCGGAATTTTGGCCTTAGGAATTGCGCTTTTGACGGTTAGCTGGCAAAGCTGGAGAGCCGCTACACGAAACCCGGTAGAAGCGCTACGCTACGAGTAATAAACCCAAAAACAAAACGGATATTAAAATTAAACATCCGAAAATGAAAACACTTTCTCTCGCACTCAGAAAACTAAAAAAAAGCAAAGCGGCAACCTTGTTTGGAATTGCCGGATTGGTAACCGGACTGGTATGTGTACTCTACATATTCTTTTGGGTAAACGACGAAACCAGCTACGACCAGTTTCACAAAAAAATCGACCGTATTTTTGTAGTTCACGCATATCTCGAAGGAGGCACAAAAGAGGTTAAATTCAACGGTTGCCCGCCAGCGGTTGGACCATCGCTAAAAGCAGAATATCCCGAAGTTGAAAACTCATGTCGCTATATACCCACTTACTTTAAAAGCCTGCTTACTGCTGATGGCCGAAAAGAAATGAAGGGCGTTGCATTTTCCGATAACTCGCTATTCGACATTTTCAGCCTGCCTTTTATCTACGGAACAAAAGGAAATCCGGAGGTAGTAAACCAGATCGTGCTTACCCGAACCACAGCAGCAAACTATTTCGGGAATTCGAATCCGGTAGGAAAAATCGTCCGCTACAACAATCAGAAAGACATGACCGTAGTTGGCGTGATTGAAGACATCCCTCAAAACTCTTCGATACAGTTTGATGCCGTGATTCCTCTCGAAAATCTGAGAATATTTTATGGTCGCGACGACTTTTTGACCACATGGTATAACAACGGATTCACAACATTCGGGTTACTAACTTCGGCGGCCGGATTTGATAAAGTGGCATCAACAATCACCCGCCGGATACAAAAAGAGATACCTGAATCGACAAATTACCTGAGAGCCTATCTTTTCAAAAACGGATACCTGTACGAACAGCAACATATTCGCAATGTCCGGATTTTCAGCCTCATTGCAATATTGGTATTACTGGCTGCTGTGCTCAACTTCATAAATCTGATCACTGCCAAGTCGACTAAACAAGCCAAGGAAACCGGACTGCGCAAATCAATCGGGGCAACACGTGGTAACATCATTAAGCTTGTGTACTCCGATGTTGCCTTCCTGTGTTTTTTGGCGCTGGCACTGGCACTAATTATTGCCGTTTTAGGTCTTCCGCTTTTCAACCAGCTTATTGGCAAACAAATCTCATTTTCTAGCCTTTTGACATTCAAACCATTGGCTATATTGATCTTGGCTTTTTTGGTTACCACATTTCTAGCCGGAAGCTATCCCGCATTTTTTCTGTCGTCGTTCAAAATAACCGAAACGCTGAATTCCAGCTTCTATTCGGTGAAAAGCAGAGGAATATTCCGAAACTCCCTGCTGGTTACTATTTTCATGGTCTCAATCATATTGCTTACTTCAACGCTCATCATTTCGAAGCAAACCATGTTTCTCCAAAACATGGATGTCGGGTTTAACAAAGACCAGCTTCTGTACGTGAGCCTTGACGGAAAACTTAAAGAAAAGGCAAAAGCGCTAAAAGAAGAAGCTGAACGAACTTCAGGAGTCTATTCCTCTACAATCGCAAGTTTTCTGCCGGTAACAATTGGCAACAACGGCGAAGGTTGGAACTGGGAGGGAAAAGATCCGGGTTTCAAACCGCTTGTTACCAATTGGGAAACTGACGAGGACATGATAAAAACTCTCGGAGCGAAACTGATCGAAGGCAGTTATTTCAGCAGTGACCAAAAAGGCATTGTTATTAATAAAGCATTTGCCGATGCAATTGGCTGGAATAGTTTCACGGGAAAAATACTGAAAGGCTATGGCACCGACTACAAAGTGGTTGGGGTTATAGATAACATTGAATACAACTCGTTGTCGGAAACCTGTCGGCCAATGGCCATTCAGCCAATTCAAAGCTGGTCGTCGAATTACCTGATTTTAAAGATTGACGCCAGCCAAATGGACAAAACAATAAAATCGATTACCGGTATTTGCCAAACCATTGAGCCTGATTATCCGGTAAACTATGGCTTTGTCGATGATCAATATGCCAAATTGTACGAAACCGAAACTAGTCTGAAAAAACTAATCGGGATTTTCTCGATCTTCTCTATGGTTGTTTTGTGCCTGGGGTTGCTTGGTGTGGTCATGTTTTTGACCGAGCAAAAAACCAAGGAAATAGGTGTTCGCAAATGCCTGGGCGAAGACGAAAAATCGATCATCATGCGGTTGGTAAAACCGTTCATTTTTACCGGAATGATTGCCGCCTCAATTGCTATTCCGGCTACCTGGTATATCATGAACCTTTGGCTGCAAAGCTATGCAAACCGCATCCAGCTTAATATCTGGACTTTTGCGCTGGCCCTGCTTATAGCCATTACGCTGGCGGTGGTTACTGTAATGTGGCAAAGCTGGAAAGCCGCTACAAGGAACCCGGTGGAGGCGTTACGCTACGAATAGACGGATACGAATAATCAGGGCTTCACTTGAGGTGAAACCCTGATTCTGTATAAAACATTAAAATTTAAAAGCCATGATGAGTTACCAGATTCGATTAATATTCAGAAATTTCAGGAGAAACCGTAATTCGTTTTTCATTAACCTGATTGGTTTAGCCACCGGCTTTGCCTGTGCTATCCTGATTTTCCTGTGGGTAGCAGACGAGATGAGCGTGGATAAATTCCATAAAACCGACAAACAATTGTACCAGGTTATGGAGAACCAGGCCATGTCTAAAGGTATTTTGACCCAGGAATATACCCCGGATATGCTGGCCCGAACCCTTGCTGCTGAATTTCCCGAAATAAAATATGCTGTAGCTGTTTCTCCTGCAAGTATGCTCGGAAATTTTACGGTGTCGGCCGACGACAACAATCTGGTAAAAGCTGCCGGGCAGTTTGCTGAGCCCAATTTTTTCAAGGCTTTTTCGTACACCCTGTTGCAGGGTAATCCAGAACAGGTACTTAGCGATAATAACGCTGTGGTTATTTCCCGGAAATTAGCCTTATCGCTGTTTAAAACGACTGAAAATGTGATTGGCAAAACATTTCAGTGGCAGTTTTTTAACATCAAGAAAAATGCAGTAGTATCCGGGATTTTTGAAGGAACTCCGGCCAATTCAACCGCTCAGTTTGATTTTGTGTTGACCTACGACGCCTGGATTAATTTATCGGAAGCTGTTGGGCGGAGAATTCATTGGGGAAACCACGCCCCGCAAACTTTTATTGTGTTAAACGAAGGCACCGATGTAAAAAAACTGAACCGCGAAATCTCAGGTTTTCTGAAAACCAAAAGCGGCACGAATATCAGCCTGTTTGCAGTTCCCTATTCGCAGCGGTATTTACACGGCGACTATTCCAATGGAGTTGAATCCGGGGGACGCATTGAATACGTCCGTTTGTTTTCGTTAATCGCCATTTTTATATTACTCATTGCCGGAATCAATTTCATCAATCTCGCTACGGCCAAAGCTTCGAAGCGATTTAGGGAGATTGGCGTCCGAAAGGTAGTTGGTAGCGGTCGAAAGGCGCTCATCGTTCAATTTACCGGCGAAGCCATCATTCTAACATTCATGGCAATGGTTATTTCCCTGCTCTTGGTTTGGTTATTCATGCCACAATTTAACCTGATAACCGGTAAGCAACTTCACCTGATCTTTAACGCCAGCTTTCTTTTACCTGTCGTTGGCATTTGTTTGCTAACAGGCATTTTAACCGGACTTTACCCGGCGCTCTATCTTTCGGGTTTTAATCCATTATCTATTCTGAAAGGCAAACCCAGTCGCTCTTCAGGAGAAATTTGGGCACGAAAAGGACTGGTTGTCTTTCAATTCGGAATTTCAGTCGTCCTCATCGCTTCAATGATTGTGGTTTACAGGCAGGTTCAATTTATCCACAACAAAAACCTGGGCTATCAAAAAGACCATGTCATTTATTTTGCTAAAGAAGGAAATGTAGCGCAAAAACTTCCAACGTTCGTGGCCGAAGCCGAAAAAATTCCAGGGGTAGCCAATGTTTCGGATCTTTCGTCGAGCCTGGTAGGCAGTCCTTCCTCAACCTATGGTATGAACTGGGAAGGGAAAGACCCGCAGGCTAACATTAATTTTGAAGTGATGCGGGCCGACGTTAACCTGATTGAAACCCTTAACATTGAATTAGCTGATGGACGAAGTTTTTCGGATAAATTCAGCGATGAAAACGGCAAACTAATTGTGAACCAGGCTTCCGTTGATGTTATGGGACTTAAAAACCCCATTGGGCAAATCGTGAATTACAACGGCAAACAAAAACAAATTATTGGTGTGGTAAAAAATTTCCATTTCCAATCGCTTCGCGAAAAAGTTAATCCTCTGGCAATCATCTACGATCCCCCACAAACAATGACTGTAATGATTAAACTAAAAGCCGGACAAGAACAGAAAGCCATCGCTGAATTGAAAAGCCTGTATGCACGGTTCAACCCTGGATTTCCATTCGATTACCAGTTTCTGGATGTCGCCTACCAAAAATTGTACGAAGCCGAAGAACGTGTTTCTGCCTTATCAAAATATTTCGCCGGAATTGGCATTCTCATTTCCTGTTTGGGTTTATTCGGGCTTGCTGCATACGCTTCGGAACAACGGCTGAAAGAAGTCGGCATCCGGAAAGTAAATGGCGCGCAAATCACGGAGGTTATGGTTTTGCTGAATAAAGACTTTGTGAAATGGGTAGTCCTGGCATTTGCTATTGCCACGCCCATTGCCTGGTATATGATGAATCGCTGGCTCGAAAGCTTTGCATACCGAACCACGCTAAGCTGGTGGATTTTTGCCCTTTCCGGAATACTGGCACTGGGAATTGCGTTGC
>DAOPZV010000061.1:0-8348 GCA_035353575.1 Prolixibacteraceae bacterium
TTTAAATGGTCTGATCTGATCTTAAAAAAATGACCGGAAATTCGAAACATCTGCACCGGAGCGCGTGGAAATGCCCGTCGAACATAGCGTTGGTAAAATACTGGGGCAAGCGCGATTTTCAGAAGCCGATGAACCCGTCGCTGAGCTTTGTGCTGCAAAATGCGTTTACCGAGACTTCGGTTGAACTGCACAAAAACGGCGATCAAAAAGTAGCTTTTTATTTCGATGGAAAGTCCGGCCAGTTTGGTGAGCGGATAGAAAAGTACCTCGAATACGTTTCGGGCAAATTACCCTGGATAAGCAAATACAATTTCACGATTTACAGCAAAAACAGCTTCCCGCATTCGGCAGGAATCGCTTCGTCGGCCTCGTCGTTTGGCGCGCTCGCGTTGTGCCTAACCGAGCTCGATTTTTCATTTTCAGGACGAGAAACCGCCAGTGCTGATTTTTGGAGAGAAGCCTCAGAATTAGCGCGAATGGGAAGCGGAAGTGCTTGTCGTTCGGTTTATTCAGGGTTTTCGATCTGGGGACAAACCCAGCTTTTTGAATCGAGCAGCGACGATTTTGCAATCAGGTTAACTGATGGTGTCAGCCCGATTTTTCAAGGTTTGCGCGATGCTATTTTGTTGGTCGATTCGGGGAAAAAAGAAGTATCGAGTTCGGCTGGGCATCAACTCATGGAACAACACATTTACCAGCGGTCGCGCATTGCACAGGCTACCGAAAATGTGAACGAGCTCTATCTGGCGCTGATTTCGGGCGATCAGCAAAAATTTGTGCAGGTTGTTGAAGCGGAGGCTTTGAGCTTGCATGCGATGATGATGACATCAAGCCCTTCGTTTATCCTGCTGAAGCCGAATAGCCTGGAAATTATGAACCGGATTCGCCGGTTCCGCGAAAAAACACAGATACCTGTTTGTTTTACAATCGACGCTGGTCCCAATATCCATCTGCTTTATTTTCAGGAGAATGAATTGGATGTGAAAGCGTTTATCGACCGCGAACTATTGCAGTTTTGCGAGGACGGAAATTGGATTGACGACCGGATAGGCAGCGGACCGCAACCCGTAACAATTTAAGCATGGAATTTGGAACTACTTTTAACTCGAAGCTTCTGCTTTTTGGCGAATATGGTTTAATTTATGGTGCCCAAGCCTTGGCTTTGCCGTTCGCGAAATTTGGCGGTCGACTTGCATTCGATGCCGATGGAAAACATACTGAGAGTACAGCCGAAATACGAAAGTTTTTTGATCATTTGAAAGCCAAAGGCGAGGAAATGAATTTGCATTTCCCATTTGATCTGGAACGTTTCGAGGCTGATCTGGAGCGTGGTTTGTACTTCGATTCCACGATCCCGCGGGAATACGGAGTTGGTAGTTCAGGCGCATTAGTGGCAGCGCTTTTTAACCAATATGCTTTCCCGGCCGAAATGGGTCATAATCTTTCTCCTGAAATACTGAAAGCGAATTTTGCAGTACTCGAAAGCTTTTTCCATGGGAGAAGTTCGGGCCTTGATCCGTTGATTTCGTTCCTGAATAAACCTGTTTTAATTGATCAGGATAAGCAAGTTTCGACGATAGAATTCGACGTACAGAAAACGGGAATGGCCATGGCATTGATCGATACCCACACGACCAGTGCAACGGGCCCATTGGTGCAGCATTTCATCGATCTGTTTAACCTTCCGGAGTTTGAGCAGGCTTTTAAAAACCAGTTTGTTCCGGCAAATAATGGTTGTATCAAATCTCTTCTGACTAACGATAAAGCCACTTTTTTCCAGAATCTTGAGCAACTTATTCGTTTTGAGGTTTATCATTTTCACGAAATGATTCCGGTTGGTTTTCATCGCCTCGTTTCACATGCTTTATGTAGCAAGGTTTACATCAAATTACTCGGATCGGGTGGCGGCGGGTATTTGCTGGTCATGGCCGAATCGGATGATGTTCTGAATTCGTGGGCTACAAAACGAGAGATTCAGTATATCCCGCTATCATAAAACAAAAAGGCAAAGATTTCTTTGAATCTTTACCTTTTCTATTTTGAATTTACTCTTGTTTTCGTTCCGGTCTTGGTCCTTTAGGTCGGTTCCGGTGATGCCTGTTACGATTTGGCCGTTCTTCTCGTTGAGATGCTTCTCCGGTGTTTGTTTCAGCTGGCTTTGGCTCCTGCGGTTTGGCTTCCTGCGAACGGACCTCGCCTTGCTTTACCACCACTGGTTTTTCACCTGCTTGTCTCGTATTCTGAGCACGACGGTTGCGATCACGACGCTTTTTATCTTTGTTTGGATTGGTAAAAAGTTTCTGATCCAGTTCACCAACATTCATCATATTTTCTTTTTTAGCTTCCGGCTCTTTGTATCCTTCCAGCGATGGTCGTTGCCCACGTTTGTTCATGTTCAGGAATCGTTTCACGTCTTCCAGATCGAGAACAAACACGCGTCCACCTTCTGATTGATCATAAATGTACCATACCTTTTTCTGAAGAATATCGGTTTTGAAATGTTTGGCCAAGCCTTTATCGGTTTCGATAGCCAGCAATTCGTTCGGAAAATCTTCGAGCGCTTCGAGGTAATGGTCGAGCTCGTATGTGAGGCAACATTTCAGTTTTCCACAACGTCCGGCCATCTTTTCAGCGTTGGGCGACAGCCCTTGTTTTACAGCCGCTTCTGAAGTTACACTCGAAAAATCGGTTCTCCAGGTTGAGCAGCACAAAGCACGCCCGCACGAACCGATTCCACCAATACGACCAGCCTCCTGGCGTGCGCCAATTTGCTTCATCTCAATTTTAATGGCAAATTCCTTGGCGTAAACCTTGATTAACTCACGAAAATCAACGCGGTCGTCGGCAATGTAGTAGAAGATGGCTTTGTTATTGTCGCCGCGAAACTCCACATCACCAATTTTCATATCAAGTCTCAACTCCTTAGCAATCTGGCGGGCGCGAATCATCACTTTTTGTTCGCGGGCCTTTGCTTCTTCCCACTTGATTACATCGGCAGGTGTTGCTTTTCGGTATATTTTATTCCATTCGTACCGATCAGGTTTTTTAACCTTTCGCTTAAACTGAAGTTCGGCCAGCTTGCCGGTAAGCGAGACTGTGCCTACATCGTGCCCCGGTGAACAGGAAACAACAACCAATTCATCCCGCTTTAACGGAATGTGGTCTTCGTTTACAAAGAACTCTTTTCTGGTTCCTTTAAACCGAATTTCAACAATGTTCGATTCGTCAGTAGTATCTGGTATATCGTTTAGCCAGTCGTACACTGTAAGCATAGCTGGCCTGTCAAGGTCTCTTTTAGCGTTGCATCCGCTGCATCCCATAGCTCTTTCTTTTTAACAAGGGGACAATATTATCAAATTTTAGGCAGACTTGCTATTTTTAACCTGTCTAAATAACGGATTCAGCAGCCAAAGTCAGATTTCAGCATGAATTCATTTTACTCTGCCACAGCTTTTCAATCAGCAATAATCATAAAACGTATATCTTTGGAATCAAATTAATCGCCATGTCAAAACATTTTCTTCTTCTGTTTCTTTTTTCATTTTTGATATTCAGCCAGGCAACGAAAGCCCAGCAAATAAGCGATCAGGCCGTGATTAGCATATTAACTTGTAATCCGGGAACCGAAACTTATTCGATGTACGGTCATTCGGCCATTCGGGTGAGCGACCCGGTCAACCGGATTGATGCCGTATTTAATTACGGGCTATTCAGCTTCGATTCGCCTCATTTCCTTTATCGCTTTGCCAAGGGACAAACTGATTACATGATGGGGGCACAGCGATTCAGCAGTTGGTTGCCCGAATATGAAGAAGAACAACGCAGCGTTTACGAACAGGTACTCAACCTTACTCCTGAAAGCAAAAACAGGTTATTTCAGGCATTAATGGAAAACGCAAAACCCGAAAACCGAGTTTACCGTTACAACTTTTTCATGGACAATTGCGCGACACGTGTTCGCGATATTATCGTCCGAAACGCCGGGGCGCCCATTAATTTTCCGGATAATCATCCAACTGAAAGTTACAGAAGCCTGATCAAACATTATCACCATTCTTTCAGATGGATTGACCTTGGTATTGATTTGCTGGTAGGGAAAAAAGCCGACGAACCTGTTTCTGCTTACGGACAAATGTTCTTACCTGATTATTTAATGAATCAATTCGCAAAAGCGCAAATCACGGTCGATGGAAAACCTCGGCCACTGGTACTCGAAACCAAAACATTGCTGGAGTACCCGAATTCGAAACTGAATTCAGATTTACCCTGGCCTGCAATTGTTTTCGGGCTGATATTTCTGCTGATTGCGGCTATTTCCATTCGGGCTTTCCTTCAGAAAGAAAACATGGATTGGCTTGATTACTGGCTTTTTGCATTAAGCGGACTGGCAGGCCTGATTATTAGCTGGTTCACGCTATTTTCGGAGCATCCGGCAATGAGCCCCAACTACAATCTGTTGTGGGCATTTCCGCTGAACATTGTCTTTGCAGGAATTTGGACTGTCAAAAAATGGCGGCCACAGGCTAAGTATTATTTCTGGCTGGTGGGTGTTCTTTTGGCGCTATCGGTTGTATTTGGGCAAGTGTTTAATCCGGCAGTTTATTTCATCATCCTTATTTTACTGACTCGTGTTGTTGTAAATTTGATTTCAGTCCGTTAGGTACTTTAATTGTAAGCATGTTGAGGGTTAAAGTTTGTTAAGCCGATACTAAAGTTGGCTTCCACTTGTTTATTAATTTTGTTACACGCTTTAAGGAAGGAGTTATATGAAGAAAACAAGAATACTTTGGACCGACGACGAAATTGATTCACTACGGGCTCACATCATGTTTTTGGAGGAAAAGGGATTTGAGGTTTCCACCGCCAACAATGGCAGCGACGCCATTGACATGGTAAAAAACGAATACTTCGACATTATCCTTCTGGATGAAAATATGCCGGGATTGAGTGGGTTACAGACCCTGAACGAGATAAAAACGATAGATCCGAATCTCCCGGTGGTAATGATTACCAAAAGCGAAGAAGAGCACATTATGGAAGAAGCCATCGGATCTAAAATGGCTGATTACCTCATCAAGCCGGTGAACCCGATTCAGATTTTGCATTCGATAAAGAAAAATGTTGACCAGCGACGACTGGTTACCGAAAAAACCACCTCGGCTTACCAAAGCGAATTCTCAAAAATCGGGATGCAAATAAGCGAACGGCTTTCGTTTCCGGAGTGGATTGAAGTATATAAAAAGCTGGTTTTCTGGGAGCTGGAACTGAGCAGTTCCGAAAACAGTACGATGGACGAAATCCTTCGGATGCAAAAAGCCGAAGCCAACAATTCGTTCGCAAAATACATCAGAAATAATTATCAATCGTGGTTCGGCAAAAACCCGGAAGGAAAGCCAATGCTTTCTCCCGAAATCTTCAAAAAGAAAATATTCCCGATGGTTGACAAAGGGAATAAGGTTTTTGTGCTGGTAATTGATAACCTCAGATACGACCAATACCGGGTTTTATCAACCGTAATAACCAATTATTATCGGGTTGAGGAAGAAGAACTGTATTGCAGCATTTTACCTACAGCCACGATGTATGCCCGAAATGCAATCTTCGCCGGATTGATGCCTTCGGAAATCGAAAGACTGTATCCTGAATTCTGGGAAGACGATGACAACGAAGGACACAAAAACCGGTTTGAATCTGAATTATTCCAAAAACAGGTTACCCGACTTGGGAAGAACTACAAAATCTTCTTCGAGAAAATTGGCGGAATAAAAGGAACCCGGAAGATGACCGACTACATAGGCAGCATCTTGCAAAACGACCTCTCGGTTATGGTATTCAACTTTGTTGATATGATTTCGCACGCCCGTACCGAAATGGACATGATTAAAGAGCTGGCCAACGACGAAAAAGCATATCGATCGTTGACTCTGAGTTGGTTCAACCATTCATCGTTGCTCGACCTGATCAAATTGCTGTCGGAAAATAACGTGAAAGTGGTTTTAACAACCGACCACGGAACCATTCGGGTTGATAATGCCCAAAAAGTAATTGGCGACCGCGAAACCAACACCAATTTGAGGTACAAGCTTGGACGAAACCTAAATTATAACTCGAAAGCGATTTACGACATTAAAACACCGGCTACAATTTATTTGCCGTCGCGCAATGTGAGTACATCGTACATTTTTGCGACAAACACCGATTTTTTTGCATATCCGAATAACTACAATTATTACGCTCAGTACTATCGGAACACATACCAACACGGAGGAATTTCGCTCGAAGAAATGATTATTCCGATAATCACACTGTCGCCAAAATAACTGGTCAATATAAAAACAAAGGCTGGCCAAATTTACATTTTAGCCAGCCTTCTGTTTTTTATTGAGATGCTCCGCAGAGCCAGGACAACTACGATTCAAGCATTGCCTGGTATTCTTCGGCACTCATTAATTCGTCAAGTTCTGCAATATTCGACGGAGCCACTTTAATCAACCAACCTTCTCCGTATGGGTCCTTGTTTACTAATTCGGGAGCGCCTTCCAATGCAGGATTTACTTCCAACACTTCCCCGCCAATCGGCATAAACAAATCAGAAACTGTTTTAACGGCTTCAATAGTCCCAAAAGTTTCAGCTTTTGCCAAAGTCTCACCTTCAGTTTCAATTTCAACAAAAACAATGTCACCAAGCTCACCCTGAGCAAAAGAGGTAATGCCAACTACAGCAACGTCTCCTTCAACACGAATCCATTCGTGTTCGCTTGTGTACTTTAAATTTGCAGGAATATTCATACTAGTATCTTTATTAATTGTTGTGTATCAATGAGAACGCAAGAAAATCAAAAACATGAAAACAATCTTAAAAAAAGAACTGTTAGTGCCCAAAATCATCGCCCGCAACAGCGAAAATTAACTTCCAGACTTTTCTTTTTCGGTTTGCTCCGGCCAAAAGTAATACAATTTTTTGTTCCGATCTTTAACAAAAATCAGAGTTACACATATTCTCCGAAGTTTTATTAATTTGCATTACTAAATTTGTAATCAATGTTTCAGATTGAAATTTCGGGTTTATCAGAACTTCCAAAGGCTGCCCGTTTATTGGTAGATCAATTTGCTGAAGAACGTGTTTTCGCCTTTTACGGAATGATGGGGGCCGGAAAAACAACATTTATCAAAGCAATCTGCGAGCAGTTGGGGTCGAACGATAATGTAACAAGCCCAACCTTTGCACTGATAAATGAGTACACAACAAAAGAAGGGACAGTAATCTATCATTTCGATTTTTACAGAATCCGGAAAATTGAGGAGGCCTTCGATTTAGGTTACGAAGATTACATATACAGTGGAAACTACTGTTTTATTGAATGGCCTGAAATGATTGAACAGTTATTGCCCGAAGGAATTGTTGAAGTAAAAATAACGGAAGGAGAAAACGGCTCACGAATCGTGACCGCCCAAAAGGTGTAAAGAAGACTGAAGCCAGAAGAACGAAGTCAGAAGCTTGAGTTTTTTCGCGATAAGTTGCGTTCGTTTGCAATGCGTTGAATTTTAATGTTTTAACATCACTTGTTTGGAAAATAGAGTAATGGATTTCAAATTTGAGAAGTTGACCATTTGGCAAAAAGCGATGGACTTTGGAGAAGAAATAAATGCGATGGCCATGCGGTTTCCTAAGGAAGAAATATATAATCTCTCATCACAGATCAGGAGGGCCGTAGATTCAATTGCTTTAAATATTTCTGAAGGTTCAATAGGGCAGACTAATCCAGAATTCAAAAAGTTCATGGGATATGCCATACGTTCTCTTGCTGAAGTGGTTACTTGTTTGCATAAAGCGAAGAGGAGAACGTATATTTCTGAAGGAGAGTTTGCTAAAAACTATGAATCGGCGTACAACCTCATGAACATGATGGTTGCATTTAGGGATAAAATAAAATGAAATAGCCTTGTGCGCAAAGTGTCAACAAACGAAGTGAATAAATAGCTATTCCTTTTCGTTGGACACTTTGAAAAATAGATGATGCTAATAGGCAGATTTTAAAACCTATTAAAAAACTTATACATGAAACGAACATGCCACGGTAACAATATTAAAGGTGGTGGCACAAAAGGCCAGGTAAATCTTGTGGAGAAAGCTATTTTTATGGTATGAAGTTCCACCTGTACGCATCTAAATTTCAACGAATTAATAACAATATTTACGTGTTAAATCATTTATTGATTGTAATGCCATATATAAATCAGCAACCTTCGGTCTTCGATCTTCCGACTTCCGACGATTAAAAAAATTGCAACCATGACCGAGAAAGAAAGAATTACGGAAAATGCTCTTTCAGGATCGACTTTTATGA
>DAOPZV010000061.1:8448-19278 GCA_035353575.1 Prolixibacteraceae bacterium
ATGACCGAGAAAGAAAGAATTACGGAAAATGCTCTTTCAGGATCGACTTTTATGATGCCCAAAGAAGAGATGCTCGAAATCAGGCGAAAAGGGAAAAAAATACGAATTGGGATTCCTTCTGATAAAGACAAAGTTGAATACCGTGTACCGCTGACTCCTCAGGCGGTTGAATTATTGGTTTCGTACGGACACGATATCCTGATTGAAAAAGAGGCAGGCAAAGCGGCAAGTTACAGCGACGAAGATTACCGGACCGCAGGGGCTTTGGTAATGGACGACCGCAAAGAAATATTCGAATGTGATATTATTCTTCGGGTAGCACCATTCGACGAATCGGAGATCGACATGCTTAAAGGACACCAGGCATTAATTTCAAACTTACAGATTAACGCCCATTGCCCCAATTCAATAAGCAAACTGATGCAGAAAAAGCTGACCACAATTGCCTACGAATACCTCGAAGACGAAGACGGAATGAAACCTATCGTTCAATTAATGAGCCAAATATCGGGGAGCACTTCCGTTGTATTGATCAACGAATACATGAGCAAATCGCGCGACGGGAAAGGTGTGCTGCTTGGAAGTGTAACCGGAATCTCGCCTGCCGAACTTGTTATTTTAGGCTCCGGAACGGCTGCCGAATTTGCCGCACGTGCAGCGCTTGGCCTTGGAGCCATCGTGAAGGTTTTTGACGACAACATTTGCTCGCTTCGCAAGCTGGAAGAAAAGCTTCCGCAGCGTATATTCACCTCAGTATATTACCCTAAAGTAGTGAAGAAAGCGCTCAAATCTGCTGATGCGGTATTGGGAGCGATGCCCGTGAGTGCGCCGTTAACATTCAGAATAGCCGAAGAGATGGTACAAAAGATGAAACCAGGTTCGGTAATAATTGACCTGAATGTCAGCCAGGGAGGATGCTTCGAAACATCACGATGCACCGATCTGAATAACCCGGCATTTGTACAGCACGGAGTGGTTCATTATTGCGTTCCGAATGTTCCGGCAATTGTGGCACGCACCGCATCAATAGCCCTGAGTAATGTTTTAATCCCCATTTTAATCTCGATTGGAGAAATAGGCGGTATCGACAATTACATAAAAAGCTCGAAAGGATTCCGCAAAGGAGTTTACATGTACAACGGAATTCTCACTGATTCAACACTCTCAGAAGAGTTTAACATTCCGTATAAAGACATCAATCTACTGCTTTCTGTATTTTAGGCGGCTGTTAGAGTTGTATCAATCTTCGGCTAGCAGCAACATTGATGTTGGCAAAACCTCAATTTCGCTTCCTGAAAAGTAGGTTGTGCTTTCAAGGTTAATTTGACCGTCATTTGCCACAACCCTCCATTTTTGTGTTTGTGGAATAGTGAATTTAACTGAATTTCTGTTTCCGTTGAAAACCAGCAAAATAGTTTTCCAAATATCGCCATTAGCATGATCAACAAGCTGATAAGAAATTACGCCCGTCTGATAATCAGATGAAAACTTAAGATGCTTTCTAATCTGCTCCGCATTAATCATACGAAACGCAGGATGTTCCTTTCTAAGGCGAATAAGTTGCTGGTAATATTTGAAAACCTCTTTGTATCTTGCCTTCTGGCTCCAATCGATCTGATTCACCGAATCTGGTGACCTATACGAATTAAAATCGCCCTGTTTCGATCGCGACATTTCAACTCCGGCATGTAAAAATGGTACTCCCTGCGAGGTAAGCACCAAGGCTCCGGCGAGCATCGACATTCGATTTAACTCTTTTTCAGGAGCATCCGGGCAACTCAGCTTTAGCTTATCATACAAGGTATAGTTGTCGTGGCATGAAGCGTAATTTATGCATTGCCAGGGCTCGGATGCCCAGGGCGACTTGGAACTTTCAACATATCCATAAACAATCTGCGGGTGAAAACAAGCGCCAACGATCCCAAACTTAATGTTTTCCTCGATTAACGTTTTACCACTCACAAAGCCTTTACTTCCGGCATCAAAACTGTTTCCTTTTATTGCATTTCTCAGATCGTCGTTAAAAACGCCGATCCGGTATAGCCTCGAAACATTGGTTTTAACTGCACGCCAGGTTTCGCTCAGCGGACTTCGGTCAGCTGTCCAGCCTTCTCCGTAAAGTAAAATCGACGGAGAAATCAGGTCCATCTGTGCCCGAATCTGGTTCATTGTTTCCAGATCATAGATTCCCATGAGGTCAAACCGAAACCCATCAGCATGAAATTCATTAGCCCAATAAACAAGCGAGTCCAAAATAAATTTACGGGCCATTCCCCGCTCACTGGCAAATTCATTTCCACACCCACTGGCATTGGAAAACGTTCCATTTGAACGCTGCCGGTAATAGTACCCGGGAACAGTTTGGTTAAAATACGAACGACGCGTATGATAAGTATGGTTATAAACCACATCGAAAATTACGCCAATACCAGCCTTGTGCAGAGACTGAACCAGTTTCTTTAACTCGAGAATGCGCGACGCATTGTTTGGGTTAGTGGAATAACTTCCTTCGGGTGCATTGAAATTCTGAGGATCATAACCCCAGTTGTAGCTTTTGTCAGGAAACTGCTCGTCAACAGTGTAAAAATCGGAAACAGGGAGGAGGTGAACATGAGTGATTCCCATCTCTTTTAAATGGTCTATTCCCGTTTTCAGCCCTTCAGGAGAGATGGTTCCCTCTTCAGCAAAAGCAAGGTATTTTCCCGTATTGGTCATTCCTGAAGTTGGAGAAATAGAAAAATCGCGAACATGAAGTTCGTAAATAACGGCATCGGTTGCATGTTCGCATTTAACGCGCTGATCGACCTCCCACCCTTCCGGATTGGTTTGTTCCGGATCGAAAATCAGCCCGCGATGGCCGTTGATACCAACCAACCGCGCATGGATGCCAGGCGTTTCATTTAGCCAGCCCAAACTGTCGCAAACCCTAATGGTATAAAAATACCCATTCAAATCGCCTTGAATTTTAATGAGCCAGGTTCCATTTTCAGCCTTTTCAAATTGATCGATTCGTATTGCCGATCCACCCTGTGCCTGCCTGTAAATACGCAATTCAATAGAATTAGCTGTTGGTGCCCATATCTTTATTATCGTTTTTTCCTTAAGGTAAGTAACCCCTAAATCGTCTCCTGGGTAGTGTGGATACGACCAAAAATCTGTGCTGTTAAATTTCCAATCTCTCATTTGGATTATTATAGGTATTTCTCAGATCAGAAGATCTCCAAACTCGTTAGGTTAGCCAGCTTTTTCTAAGTTTAACGTCGTTCGATCTCCATTTTCGTCCGTCAACATCCGCAAGATAAACTCGCGCAAAGTAAAATCCCCGAATCTCGTCGTCGTATTGATGAAAACGCGCGGTCTCGATAAAAATCTGATGCTTGCCTCCCGGTTGAATAAACAAAGGATAGTTCGAAACTCCGTTTGTTCCACTCAATTTAAATTTACGCTTCGACCATATTTTTCTGAATTCCAGAACAGGCGCTTTGATCTCCACTTCGCGCTTCCCGGTGTTCTTTATTGTCAGAGTTAGCGTTTGCGGATTGAGCACACGATCTTTATCGAGGTAAACCACCAACTTTATTCGCCAGAATGGGCGCCATATTGTTCCCTTTCCTTTATTCTTGAATATCCGCCAGATTTCGTAGCCAATCAAAATGGCAATAATTGAAGCCTGAACAACAATTATATAAATGAGAGTCGTGGCGTCCATTCCTGAAATGAATTCGAAGGTCGATAATATAGGTACAGAAATTATCGGGTTCATTGGTTTTGGTATTAGCTTTCAAAAATAGAAAAACTAAGATAACATTTGCTGAACTTTTTTCTTTTCAGTTATTTGTATGAAAATAACAGGACGTGACATGGTTTAGCTACTTTTGCTTTATTTCAAAAAAAACAGAACCCGGTGGATTATGAAAACAAATTTTAAATCCTTTTATGCTTTGGGAACAGCTATTTTACTCCTGATAACGAATGCTGTAATAGCCCAGTCTGGTTTAAAAATCGGAGACTTTCAAATCTGGAAACTTCAGGATGCGCAAATAACTTTGAAAACATCGCTTCTGAAAGATATTGATCAGGCTTTGGCAGAGAAATTAAATGGAGGAAGCGAAATCCAAACCACGCCGGTCAACGCATTTCTCGTAAAAACACCGGCCCATGTTATTTTGGTCGATACCGGAATCGGGAAAAGTTCAGGAGAAGATTCAGGACATTTGCTTGATCAAATGAAAACGATTGGCATTATTCCGGCTTCTGTTGACATCATCTTACTCACTCATCTTCATTTCGACCACATCGGAGGTTTAACCACTCCTGACGGGAAGCGAGCTTTTCCTAATGCAACAATCAGACTTTCAAAAGCCGAAAGCGATTTTTGGCTTGGTGACTTGAATTCTATTCCTGCTGAACAACGCGAACGAGCCAAACAAATACATAAACAACTCGATCCGTATATTCAGGCAAAAGCGCTAAAAACTTTTGCTCCAAACGAAACCATTGCTGATGGGATTAAAGGCATTGAGGCTTACGGGCATACGATTGGGCATGCCATTTATTCGTTTACATCAAAAGGAAAAGAATTTTGGTGTATTGGCGACCTTATTCATTTTGGCAACATTCAGTTTAAACAGCCTAAAGCTTCGGTCGCTTTTGATACCAATGGTAAGCTGGCTATCGATTCCAGAATTGAATTCTTCAATAGGGCAGCTGCAAATCATATTCCGATTGGAGGCGCTCATTTATCCGAAATGCTGACTTTAGAAAAATCGGGTGACTCATTTCTTTCCAAACCGGTAAAACAGGAATAAACAAAAATCCCCGAAAACAGAACAGCTTTCGGGGATTTTTGCATTAGAAATGCAGCACTTCCTTTATCTTTTTATAGCCAGTTTTGCTGACTTTTAACTTCGTCTTGTCTTTGTCTTTCAGTATGACCACATACGATTCTTTCTCGTATTGCTGAATCTCGGCAATGTGATCGACATGCACGATGTATGAGCGATGTATGCGAATGAAATCCTTGGGGTCGAGGTTGGTCTCGAAGTATTTCATTGTTTTTTGCTTCATGTGGCGACCGTCGTTGGTGTAAATCATCACATAGTCGTCGAGCGATTCCACATAACGAATCTGATCGACAGTAATAATGTGAATTTTATGCCTGTCTTTCACCACAACACGGTCAATGAATTCCTGCCCCGGCCGAAGGTTCGACAATTCCTCCAGTTTATCAGAAACGTCCTCTTCGTTGGCAATCCTTGTCTGAACTTTCTCTACGGCAGAAAGTAACCTGTCTTTCGAAAAAGGCTTCAGCAAATAGTCCACTGCATTTAATTCAAAAGCTTTCAGTGCATATTGGTCGTATGCGGTTGTGAATATAATTTGTGGTTTATAATCAAGGAGTTCAATCATTTCAAAACCAGTGATTTTCGGCATCTGAATATCAAGAAACACCAAATCAGGTTTCTTTTCGTTAATCGCTTTCACGCCGTCAAATCCGTTTTCACACTCGCCAATCACTTCAATATCAGCGTGGTCTTTTAAATAGGAGCGCAAAAGATTACGGGCAAGTTCTTCGTCTTCGATGATAAGGGTTTGTAATTTTTCACTCATGACACAGCTTGTTTTTGTGGTATGATTAATTGTACTTCAAAGCTAGTTTTATTATCTGTAACTTTCACTAATTCAGGACTATTATATATAATCTCCATACGTTTTCTAATATTTCTCAGGCCAATTCCCTCTCCTTTCCGCTTCAGCGTAGTAGCATCGTAATCGTTGGTGAGCGTTATGCGCAAAAAACTTCCTTCGCAATTGCAAACCGTTTTAATGGTAACCTGATCTGTAGTTTCGTAAACACCATATTTTATGGCATTTTCGAATAAAGGTTGCAAAATCATATTTGGAATTTCGGCATCCATGCAATGTGCATCAATTTCAAACTCGGCATTAAGTTTCCGCCCAAATCGAACCTTTTCAATACTCAGATACAGTTTGATATTATCGAGTTCCCTTGCAAATGGAACCATTTCTTTTTCGTTGTGCATCAACGAATAACGCATAAAATTGGAAAGATTAATAACCATTTCCTGCGCTTTCTCCGGATTACTCACAGTTAAAGACGAAATGGAGTTGAGGCTGTTGAAAAGGAAATGTGGATTTATCTGTGATTTCAGGGCCTGCAATTCAGCTTCACGGATCAGCGCTTTGTATTCGCTTTCTTTCTTGATTTTTTCTTTCAGGCTTTGGTAATAATTTACGGCATAAAAGAACACCAGATAAACAGCATACATGGCGTAGCCAGCAAGAAACTTGGTTGGCAAAACATCAGAAAGGAATTTGTCGCCTTTTTCAACAAACGGCTGGTAGATAATGTAACTGATGTAAACCCAAATAACGCACAGTATTGAAGCTGCGATTAAGTGAAATATAATCAACCTGCCAACAGACACATCCTCAAGGCTATTGTAACGGATGCTGTACCAAATACTTGAACCAAGAAGCGGATACAAAACGAAGTTAGAGGCTGTTTCTAAAAGCGAATAAATAAGAGGAACATTATACCAGATTACCTGCAAAATAATGTTTAGTACTCCTATAACCGCCCAGAATATAACATAAAACCCAAGCAGTCGGTAATTACTGGTTAGTGGGTGCTTCATAGCTGTTAGAAGTGTTTAACCTCGATACCACCAAACAACGAAACTCCTTTAATAACGAGGGTTTTCGACGGATCGTAATAGCGATCGTTATAAGTTTCGCCTCTCTTATCGGTAAAAGCACCAAAAATGGTGGTCACTTCGTTGCGAACATTCCAGTCCATCGGAATTTTAAAGCCACAACCACCAAAAACGCTGACACAATCGATTGTTGCACCACCAGGTTTAAGCGTTGCTTTGCGTAAATCAAATTCGATACCGCCAAAAATAGACGTTGCTTTTCCTCCTGAAAGTGCCGGAGCATTCACGAAAATTTCACGACCTCCAAAAATCACAAAATCATCAAACGTATTGAACGACTCTTGATAGCTTGCGCTATTTGTTGGGTCGGGCTCGGTTGGTGAGTTATTTCCGAAAGAACCAAACTGATTTCCGTTCCCAAGGTTGTTCCACTTTTTATGATCGCGTTGCTTCATCAGGATCAGGATTCCGATCAAAACCAGAATCAACGGCCAATAAATTCTCCGCACTTCATGTGGAACAGTGATGATTTCGGGTATCATGAATGTTCCGCCGATAACCATTAAAATGATTCCTGCCGTACGGTTTCCACCGATCAGAGAAAGGATTCCAATTCCGACCAAAAGCATCTGCCACGATATTAAAGCATCCGCCATTGTTTCAGGTATCAGGTTTAATCTTTCCAGGATAAGAATGACACCTACAGCAATGAGCAGGACTCCAAAATAAAATCTCTTATCACTTCTTTTACGTTCCATGATATGCTAGTTTCTTTATTTACAAATGTAATTACTACAAATTATTATTTCGTTACTGATCGGCGAACTGCCCTTTCTTATCGGCCAATTCAGCCTTTTCATCCCATTCAAAATAATTTGGTCAGAATAATTATGCCAATAATAATCAAAACCACCGGGAAGAATATAATCATCAATATTCCCGGAATAATTAGAAAATGAGGCAAAATAATCATAATCAGAAGAACCAAAAAAAGTGCTCCGATAAACTTTCGTCCAAATATTAATACTATTCCCAGTAATACAATTAATAATGGGACCAACGCCGATGCTGACCAACTTGCCAGGCTACCAAAGAGGTGACCAATCCCCCCAAAGAAATCTCCAATTCCCGGGAGATTAATATCCCAGCCGCTTCTGCTCAAAAGCCACATTATCCCAAAGATGATTAGTACCCAGGCCCAAAACGACCCTGAACTCTTTTTGTGTTCGTATTGCTTTTCCATGACCAGTATTTTTGATGATGTAAAAGTAATTCAACACAAAAGAGAACTATACCACTCATCGGTCAGCAAGAGTTTAAAATCGGCGAATGGATTTTTTACCCGACGAAACAAGCATTTCTGTGTAAGTGCGATAAAACTTGAGTGGAGAAAAAGCAGGCCAACCGGATGCCGATACTTCTCCTAACACGAATTCTACACTTATGTATGTTTGTCTGGCTTCATCGATCGTAAAAAATAGAAAATAGTTTTCATTTATTTCCATAAGGTGTCAAAATGATTTTCTACACCAAAATTAAGCTATCTTTCTTTTTGAAAATTACATTATTCACATTACTTTCGACGTTCAAACCGCTAGAACAATTGAACGTATCTAAACAATATTCGGGAAACGAGATTATCCTCTCATTAAAGGTTGGAGATAAACGGGCGTTTGACGAACTTTTTAACAGATATGCCAAACGACTTCTTTATTTTTCAATCACTTACTTGAAATCTGAAGCCGATGCTGAAGAAATTGTTCAGGATGTATTCTACAAGTTATGGACAAACCGCGAAAACCTTTGTGATTCGAAGTCAATTGACTCTTATTTGTTTACAATTGCAAAGAACGCTATACTGAATTCGATACGGAAATCGAAATCGGAACATGCTTATCTGGAATACATAAAAGTTCATAAAAACAAAGAATTTTTGCTCGACGACGAACTTGATTTTAATGAACTGAACCAAGCTTACCGTAACGCAGTTGAAAAACTAAGCCCCAGAAGAAAAACGATTTTTAAATTAAGCAGAGAAAAAGCGATGTCGAATGCCGACATTGCCCAACACTTGGGAATCTCGGTAAAAACGGTTGAAAATCAAATGACATCAGCGATTGCGGAAATAAAAAAGAGCCTTCAGTCTTTGGGTTTTTCAGCTCTTATCTACATTATTCTTTTTCTATAAGAAAAAACGGTTACTTCTCTATACCTATAATGGGAGCGGTGGTTACTAAAAACTGCAAAATCTTGCGAAAATATTATGAGCTTAGATAGGGGTTGATAGCTTTTTACGTGTATTGCTAACATATTTAACTGATCTAAATGGAAATAGAACAGAACATAGACATTGAAAAACTGATATCTAAGTTCATTGATGGAACATATAATCAGTCGGATAAAGAGCTTCTAACTGATTATATCGAAGCAACTCACAACGACAAGGTATTAAACAGCCTTCTACTGAAACATTGGGAAACCCTTCAGGAAAAAGACATATCCATTGATGCGGCCAGGCTGACCTCATTGAAGCAGAAAATACAAAGCAGAATATTTGACGCTAAATCACCAGAAGCAGAAAGAGAAATTTCAGCTTCACTCAACTGGAAATTCATTTTCGGAAGAATTGCTGCGGTATTGGTTCTTCCGCTTCTATTGGCGTCGGTGTATGTTGCTTACAATTTGGGCAAGGACAATGGTTTAAAAAGTAGCGGAAGTGCTGTTGTTCAGCAAATAGTTTCAAGCCCGGGCTCCAGGGTTCATTTCACCCTACCCGATCAAACTGAAGTTTGGCTAAATTCAGGAAGTAAGCTGGAGTTTCCAACAGGCATTGCTGCCAATGCTCAGCGACGGGTTAAACTCTCAGGACAAGGATATTTCGAGGTAGCGCACGATGCAAAGCATCCGTTCTTTGTCGAAACAAACGCATTTACTATAAAAGTGCTGGGCACCTCGTTTGACGTATCGTGCTACGACAACGACAACAGTTTCAGCTCGACTTTGGAAAAGGGTTCGATTTCCATCTTGAATAAGAAAAATCTCGAAATCGGCCGACTCGTCCCGGGCGAAAAGGCTATCGTTGAAAAAGCAGATGCTTCGGTTACGATAGAAAAAGTTGATACTGAGTTAACCACTTCATGGAAAGATGGCAAGCTTATCTTCAGGAATACTTCGTTAAAAGAAGTTACCAAACAGATGGAGCGATGGTATAACTGCCACATAGAGGTTGATCCGAGATTAACAAACTCCGATATTTCATACACTGCAACAATTCAACAGGAAACCATCGAGGAAGTCTTGAAAATGATTGAAATATCAACCCACGTGAAGACAAAAATCGAAAACAGGAATGTGAAAATATGGAAATAAAAAAAGAGGGATAGTGTTCGTACCACTATCCCTCCGAGAATTAATCATACTCAATAATTAACTCAAAAGAAAAATTCGAAGTTATGAAAAAAAACCGGTTTTTAACGGACTACAGGTATTTGTTTGCCTGTTACCGAAAATTATTTAGAATTATGAGACTAACCGCATTTTTTATTGTTCTAGCTGTTTGCCAGGCTCTTGCCATAAGCAATTATGCACAAACCAAGAAAATTGATCTGAAAATTGACCAGGCCCGAATTGTGGATGTATTGGATAAAATTGAAGATCAAAGTGATTTCTTTTTCTTCTATAACAACAAAGCTGTAGAACTCGACAGAAAGGTCAGTCTTGATGTGAAGAATAAAACCATCAACGAAATTCTTCTCACCTTGTTTGCAAACACCGACATCGAATACACCATTAATGACAGACAAATCATTCTTTCAAGTAAAGAAACCGGATCTGGCTTTTCACAACAGCAGAAAAAAATAACCGGAAAGGTCACCTCAAACGAAGGAGAACCAATTCCGGGTGTTACCGTGGCAATAAAGGGAACTACACACGGTACAATTACTGATGCCGACGGGAACTACACCATTTCTGACCTTCCATCAAACGCAATACTGGTGTTTTCGTACATCGGAATGAAAACAAAAGAGCTGACAACCGGAGGACACAGCACTCTTAATGTGTCGCTGGAAGAAGAAACAATTGGACTGGATGAGGTAGTTGCAATCGGTTATGGCACGGTAAAAAAGCAAGATTTAACCGGATCGGTTACAAC
>DAOPZV010000062.1:0-4466 GCA_035353575.1 Prolixibacteraceae bacterium
TATAAACCCAAAACAAAAAATCCCGAATGTCAAGACTTGATATTCGGGATTTTTTTGCCGGACGCCAGAAAACTATTCTTCAAATAACTCATTTAAAGCTGCAAAATAGTCTTCTTCCCAACCTTCAGCAATATTTTCATAGGCTTCGTCAGGAATGTTGGTTTGAACAACTTCCATGATCGTGCCTTTTTTGTCAGGATGAAGTTTAATGGTGACAATAGATCGTTTATCCTCGTCTTCTTCTCCAAAATACCATTCCTGAACTATCTTTTTATCTTTCTCGAATTCGAGGTTCATACCAACAATACTTTCATCCCAAAGTGAGAATTCCGTATTTGGAGTATCTGACATTACAGCATCTTCGCCTGTCCATATTTCAAGCATAGCTTTGTTGGTCAGCGCATTATATACGTCAGCCGGAGCAGCTGTTATTTTGAAATACTTTTTGAAGTTCTTCATATTGCTGGTTTTAGTTGGTTAATTAATCGAGTTTTTTACGTTCGTACACTTTCTTATTGATTTTATACGAGAAACCGATAGTTGTAAGTTCCTTTGTTTGCCATTTCGCCTTGTAAATAGCATTTCCGGAAGCGTCTTTTCTTCCGGTATCAAACGTTACATTGTCGTCGTAAAGCATATAGAAATTCATTGTAAGATTGATCCGGTTGGTTAACTGAGCCACCAGTGTATTTTCCCAATTTATATCCAGTTTCTTTAACGGCGATTGGTAGTTGATGAACATCTTGTACTTCGTTTCATAGCTAATTTGTTTTGTGAAGTTGATTTTGTACTTCAGATCGGCGTTCAAACCAGGTTCCCAAAAACTTTGCGCGTTGGCCGGAACACCATATTTGGTTTGATCAACTTTGGCTGTATCTTTTACAAAAACATATTTAGCAGTAATTGGTGAAATGAAAACTGAAAAATTGTCGTTCGGTTTGTAATCGAGACCCAATTTGAAAATCGTTTTTGCCGGCGACATGTATGCAGAAATCGTTTTCGTTTTGTCAGGATAGGCATACCCGTTGAAGAACTGAGTGGTAAAGTCAACCTCGGTGCTGTAGTACCACTTTTTAAAAGCACTGATTCCGAAACGGGAAATCAGTTCAAGTTTGTCATCATTTTTTTGCGTTTGGCCAACCTGTCTTACCCAACCATTCCTGAATTCACCCGAGTTTTCCCATTTTGTTTTTGTTCCGGTATAATTTGCCGTTCCTTTTAAAACAGTGAGAATAGAAAAGGCTGAATTTCCACCCGCCTTCCAGTTGTTCAGATAGGTTTGAGTGAACCCGAATGTTCCATTTCCTCCCAGCTCCCAAGGCGCAATAATATCATATCTTTTTTTAATCTTCGAGATCTTATCTTCAGGAGCCATTTTCTGAAAAGAAAAATCGCGTCGTTGTTTTTCCGAAATCCGGCTAAATGTCACATTGTCCTCAATTGCTACGCCAATTGTTTTTTTGTCAATATTCATCAACTGAATTCCAATCGAATCGTTTTGAACGTTCCTGATGTACATTCGGTTAATATACCTTTTGTTGTTTTGAAGCCATATTTGCGAAGGTTTACCCGATAATGTCTGGATATTGATCGAGGTCGAGTCAGCATCGGCATGGCGTTGCAATGCTTTTACAAATAGGCTGATTGAGTCATTGACCATTCGCACAATGGAGTCGTTGAAATGGGACAAAATTTGCTGGTTATGTGTTTTCAATGAGTCCTTCAGGTTATTCTGCAGCGAATCAGAGTATATCTTTACAGCATAGTGCCGATAAGCTGTAATGGCAGAGTCGAGGTTCATTTTCGAGATTTTTTCGTTGAATTTCACCCGCGCAGATTCAAGAATTGCACTTCTTGCTTTTTGCCGTTCGTTCAACCTTGCCTGGCTGGTGGGTTTGCCGTTTACATTGTCTATGTTTTTCAAGCTATCGGGCAATGCGATGAATGTACGGCGAATAATGGCAGCTTCGTCTCCTTCAGCAATCGGCGGAATCTTGCCATCAGGTCCGGCCGTCAGGTTCTCGTTTAGTGGAATGGTGTTTAAATCAACACCGCTCCATATCGCCCTGTCAAGTTGTTTCATTTTTTCTAGAATGGAAGGGTAGGGCTGATATCCTTTCAATTTTAGCGAATCGCTTACAAGATTGGGCGAGCGGGTAATGTAGCGGAAATCAGTTTTTTGGTGAAACCGACTTAGTTTTGCCAGAATGCTGTCGATTCGTTCATCTTCAGTATAGTGAATCAGTCCGGTGAGTGAATTGAGTACCTCCGGATTTTCAGGCTGCCAGATCGTTGATGGCTGGATGTGTTTTTTTATAAAATCGATGCCTATTTTTATCGAGTCGGCATTACTTAAGCCTTTTTCTTTTTTCCGGTCTGTAGCGTTAGTTCCGGCAAAAGCCGAAGCACTTAAAAGGATTGCTAATCCTGTCAATATTCTTCTAAACTGCATACTTTATTGGGTTAATTGGCTCAGATTAAAACGCATTTATTTCAATCTTGTTGCCTTTTACTTTTCAAAAATCAGGCCATCCTTTTACTTCCAATCCTGAAAAGGGCATTCTGACAGATAAGAATTATAATATCTGGGGTCGGAAGACACTTCATTGAGAATCCATTCTGGTTTTTCAAAGGTTTGACTTTCTGATGATAATTCAATTTCAGCGAGTACCAATCCCTCATTTTTTCCTTTGAAAAAATCAACTTCCCACATAAAGCCATCGTGCCAGATTTCATAGCGTATTTTCTCCACCGGATTTGAAACAGCAAGTTTCATAAGCTCTGTTGCATCGTCAACGGGTATTTCGTATTCAAATTCGGGGCGCGAAATTGTTTCGCTTCTGCCTTTAATCGTAAGAAATGCTTTTGCCCCTTTTATGCGCACTCTAACAGTTGGATTTGGAGCAAGGCCAAGGTAGGCTTGTACCATCGCCGTTCCTTGATTTTCAGGTTTCAACTTCGTTGTATCAACCAAAAATTTACGTTCAATTTCGAGTCCCATCTTAGATTTTGCTATTTTCATCCATGAATAATTTGCTCTTTAAATTGGCGGATAGAATTTGACTGATAAATTCTGATCCGTGTTTTTGATCAGCGAGCGCTCGTTTCAAAACAAAAATAAAACTACCATTATGATTTCACGTGAAATTGCTGTTAAACTTTTGAATGATAACATTAAAAGCATAAACATGCTCAGGCATTGTCTTGCAAGTGAGGTTGTTATGAGGGCTCTGGCCTTGAAGATGAATGCTGATCCGGACGAATGGGGACTGGCTGGCTTGTTACATGACATTGATGTGGAAATCACCAATGCCGATCCATACAAACACGGGCCTCATGCTGCAGGAATGCTTGACGGTTTGCTTTCTCCTGAAGCTGTTGATGCCATTGTAATGCACAACGAAGTGGCAACCGGCAAAGAGCGAACTACCGTTTTTCAACATGCACTGGCGGCTGGCGAAACAATAACTGGTTTAATAATGGCTACAGCGCTGGTTTATCCGGATAAAAAACTGGCTTCAGTAAAGGTAAAATCGATAACCAAGCGCATGAAGGAAAAGGCGTTTGCTGCTTCAGTAAAACGAGAGAATATTCTGGAATGTGAGCAAATTGGAATTCCTTTAACTGATTTTGCAGAAATGGCATTAACAGCCATGCAGGAAATTAATGATGAGCTTGGATTGTAATTTTTCAATTCGATTTGCTGATAATTATAATGCCTGACGTTAGATAATTCAGTAATTTGTAAGAAAAAGTTTAGGGATTAATTTGGATTGTTATTTTTGCGACAAAATTGTTCGAAAATGATATCTCCTGAGAGTTGTCGAAATATAGACGAGATTCGAAAAGGAATTGACGAAATTGATTACCAGATCATGCAGCTTTTCAGTCAACGCTATTCATTTGTCAAAGAGATTGTTAAATTCAAGACAGATGAAGAGTCGGTGATTGCCGAAGCCAGACAAAAAGAAGTAATTGCCAAGCGAAGGGAATGGGCCGGAGAATTGGGCTTAAATCCCGATCTTTTCGAGGAAATATATCGGACACTGATGAGTTTTTACGTTAAAAAGGAACTCGAAATACTAAATAGCAACAACCCTCTTAAATAACCCATAACTCAAAAAAATGTATAAACAAGAAATTAAAGTAATGGATTGCACTGTTCGCGACGGTGGATTAATGAACAAGTGGCAGTTCTCCGACGATTTTGTGCGTGGCGTTTACAATGCCTGCGTTGAAGCTGGCATCGATTATATGGAAATTGGTTATTTAAGCAGTGAGAAAGCGTTTAGCCGGAAGGAAATGGGACCATGGAAATTTTGTCATCAGAAGGACCTGGAACGGATTGTCGGGAAAAATGAAACAAACCTGAAACTTTCGGCAATGGCTGATATTGGTCGTATTGATCTGGATGACATTCCACCGGCATCCGAAAGTTTGCTCGACATGATTCGCGTTGCCTGCTA
>DAOPZV010000062.1:4566-6249 GCA_035353575.1 Prolixibacteraceae bacterium
TACACAGCCATTATGGAAGGTTGCACCATGCTCGATGCCACGCTGATGGGACTTGGCCGAGGTGCAGGAAACTGCCCGATTGAAATTTTGATTGCTTTCCTAAAGAACCCGAAATACCGACTGTTGCCTTTGCTGCAGGTTATTCAGGATCATGTGCATCCTATGCAAAAGCAAATCGACTGGGGCTACCATATTCCATACCTGATTTCAGGAGCGTTAAATGCACATCCGCGCCGCAGTCTCGAATGGATGGACTCCGACCGCAAAAATGATTTTGTGACTTTCATGCGCGAAATGCATGACAACGAACTTCTGGAATAGAAAAATTTCGAGTTTCAAGTTCCAAATTCCAGGTATCAGGCAAAACCTGAAACTTGATGTTTGGAACCTGGAACTCGTTTACAGCGAATTTCTACGGATAAACTGAAACGGACTCTTGATTCGTTCAAATTTTTGCGAAAGGATCATTTCTGCTGCCAGCTGCCCAATTTCCTCATGATTGGTTGATATGGTTGTGATTCCGTCGCATAAAAGCTCTTTCACCGGATTTTCGTTGTAGGCAACAACTCCGCAATCTTTTCCGGGAATCCAGTTTTTTTGCCTGATTTTTTTTATAAATGCGTACAGGTCGTCGTCAGAAACAATGATGTAAGCTTCACCTCGACGTATTTCTGTTTCGTCAATGCAGTCGATTATTGAATGTTTAAAGTGGTGTACCTGACAGAAAATACGAAATCCGCGAACAATGTATGGAGGATAATATTCGGCTTTGGGAAAAATAAGGTTTAACTGATCGTATTTTTTGAGCAAATCGAGCCCACAAGTTAAAGCTGTTTGGATGTCCTTGTCAAATTCTTGATAAACAACAGGATAGTCTTTTAATTCTTCCAGGAAACGGTCAACGATCAATACTTTTTCTGGCGGAATTTTCTTGATTACTTCGCTGATGTTGGCGTTTTCGTTGCGAACATGAGGCAAAATTACAAAATAGTCGTAGCTATTCAGGTTTTTATCGATAATAGCCTCAAATTCATCCAGATCGTAATTGTAAATGAAAACATCAACGCTGGCTTTAGATCCCATTGTTTTTACGAATGAGTAATAAATGCTTCGTTTGTAATTACTTAGCTTATTAAAGATGAGGCAGATTTTGAGTTTTTTGTTGACATCGGTCCGGCTGATATAATAGCCTTTCCCTTTTACCGAAGAGACAATTCCATGCTTTTTCAGGTAAACGTAAGCCTTTTCAACCGTATCGCGCGAAAGAAGCAACTCTTCGCTGGTTTCATTTATAGAAGGAATACGCTGGCCCTGCTTTAAGATTCCAGCCTCAATATCTGATAGAAACAGATCGACAACCTGCTTGTATTTAGGTATTTCCGATTCAGAATTTATTTTCAGATAGTTCAGCATTTTTTAGGGATTGAATGCCCGAAATTACGAAAAAAAGGCAAACCAGAGGTTCACCTTTTTATATCGTTACGAGTTTCGAGTTGCATGTTACGGGCTAACTCGAATTCCACAACACATAACATCTTTTTACTGCAAACTGAGACTTAACGCTGCTTATTTGCCCAGTTCAGCCAGTTTTTTTCGGAGCAGTTCGGGAATTTCACCGGGTTCTTTGGCTACCGGAACACCGGCGGCATTGAATGCTGCTATTTTTTCGGCAGCAGTTCCCGA
>DAOPZV010000062.1:6349-8997 GCA_035353575.1 Prolixibacteraceae bacterium
CTACCGGAACACCGGCGGCATTGAATGCTGCTATTTTTTCGGCAGCAGTTCCCGACCCGCTTGATATAATGGCTCCGGCGTGCCCCATTCGTTTCCCGGGAGGAGCGGTTTGTCCGGCAATAAACGCAACGACCGGCTTGGTCATTTTCTCGGCAATAAAACGGGCCGCTTGTTCCTCGGCATCACCGCCAATTTCACCAATCAATACAACTGCTTTTGTGTCGGGATCGGCCTCAAAACGTTCGAGTAAGTCAATAAAATAAAGTCCCGCAACTGGGTCGCCACCAATACCAACGCAGGTTGTTTGACCAAAATCGTTGATCGTAAGTTGGTTCACAACCTCGTAAGTCAAGGTTCCGCTTCGGGAAATAAACCCGATTGGGCCTTCCTTAAAAATCATTGCCGGAAGAATTCCGATAAGAGATTGGCCCGGAGTAATCAGTCCAGGACAGTTAGGGCCAATCAGTAAAGTGCCGTTTTGCTTCAGGATTGGCGTAATTCGAATCATATCCTGAACCGGAACGCCCTCACTGATAGCTACAACGAGCTTTATCCCGGCGTATGATGCTTCTAAAATAGCATCGGCAGCAAAAGGAGCAGGCACAAAAATGATGGATGTGTTTGCTCCGGTTGCTTTTACTGCATTTTCAACCGAATTGAAAACAGGTACGCCATCTACCGTTTCACCCTCTTTGCCAGGTGATACACCTGCAACCACTTTCGTACCATATTTATTCATTAATCCCGCATGGAATTTTCCGTCGCGGCCGGTTATTCCCTGAACAACCAGTTTGGTATCTTTATTAACTAATATGCTCATTTTAATATTATTGGAAAGTTTTCAAGTTTCAAGTTCCAGGTTTACTCTTTTGGAAATTGATTATTCAATATTCAGTATTGGATATTTTACAAAGGCTATCCTTTACTAAGTTCTATCGCTTTTTTAGCTGCTTCGCTCATCGATCCTACGGTAGGAAGCCCGGTCTGCTTCAAAAGAGCCAGTCCTTCTTCGGCATTGGTACCAGAAAGACGCACGACGATTGGCACGTCAGTCATGATGATTTCCAGCGCTTTAATTAGTCCACGCGCAACATCGTCGCAACGGGTGATTCCACCAAAAATGTTAATCATCACTGCTTTTACATTTTTGTCGGACAATAGAATATTCATTGCATCAATCACCTTCTGTGGGTTCGAACTGCCGCCAATGTCGAGGAAATTTGCCGGAGACCCGCCATATAATTTAATCATATCCATCGTTGCCATTGCCAGTCCGGCGCCATTTACCATACAGCCAATATTACCGTCGAGCTTAATGTACGAAAGACCTTTTTCGTGAGCAGCAATTTCCTTTTTCTCGTCTTCATCGGGCTCGCGCATGGCCAATATTTTAGGCTGGCGATAAAGTGCGTTGTCGTCGAAATTCATTTTGCCGTCAATGGCCAAAACGTCGCCATCCGGAGTTAAAATCAATGGATTGATTTCGGCCAACGTTGCATCTGTTTCAACATACAACTTGTACAACTTGGAGAGTATTGATGCTGCTTTTTGCGCCTGTTTGATGTCGCCAAAAAGTTTTAAAGCAATATCGCGTGCCTGAAAATCGAGCAGTCCTGTTTGTGCATTTACCGGAAATTTAATGATCTTTTCGGGTGTGTTTTTAGCAACTTCCTCAATTTCAACACCACCTTCGGCGCTGGCCATTAGCGTTACCGACTTTGTGTTTCGATCGTTTACAAACCCAACATAAAACTCTTTTTCGATGTCGGCAGCCTTGGTAACGAGCACTTTCTCAACAGTCAGGCCTTTAATATCCATTCCGAGAATTTGTTTTGCTGCCGCAACAGCTTCGTCAACATTACGGGCAAGTTTTACTCCGCCTGCTTTTCCTCGTCCTCCGGCCAATACCTGGGCTTTCACCACGGTCAGGCAATTCAGTTCTCGCGCTGCATTTTCAACTTCGCCAACAGTATAGCATAATACATCGTCGGGCACAGGAATGCCATAATTCCTGAAAATTTGTCTGGCTTGATATTCGTGAATCTTCATTTCAAGAAAAGTTATTGGTTAGTATGATTCCAATTTTGAAGTTATAGAACAGTTTAAGAGTCGTTTAGTTTTAAAAAATTGATTTAAGTAAATGAAAAGAAGAATAATTTATTCGAAAATTGACAAACATCAAATTCGTTGCCCGAAAAATGGCAACTGACCGAATTGGTTAGCAATATTTAGCCTATTTTTGCCCATCCAAAAAATAACTACCATGATTGAAGATATCAAACAAGTTTTACTGCAAGAAGCACAGGCAATACAAAATATTCCGGTGAACGACTCGTTCGAAAAAGCCATCAACATTATCGAGAAGCGAGTTCATCAGATGAAGGGTAAGCTGGTTGCTTCAGGAATGGGAAAGGCGGGACAAATTGCGTTGAATATTGCAACAACGTTTAGTTCAACCGGAACACCAGCTGTTTTTTTGCATCCAAGTGATGCGCAACATGGCGATTTAGGCGTAATTCAGCCCAATGATGTTTTGTTGCTGATTTCCAATTCAGGAAAAACACGTGAAATACTGGAGTTGGTTCATTTAGCTGAAAACTTGTACGAAGGTTTGCCTTTGATTGTGATTACGAGCAATAAAGATTCTG
>DAOPZV010000062.1:9097-12019 GCA_035353575.1 Prolixibacteraceae bacterium
GAAAACTTGTACGAAGGTTTGCCTTTGATTGTGATTACGAGCAATAAAGATTCTGAATTGGCTCAAATGGCTGATGTATGTCTGGAAACTGGCAATCCGAAGGAAGTTTGCATTCTTGGACTTACACCAAGCACATCAACTACAGTAATGACTGTTATTGGCGATGTTTTGGTGGTAATGATGATGAAGCGCATCGGTTTTACCAATGAGGAGTATGCCAAGCGCCATCATGGCGGTTATTTGGGACATAAATCGCGCGAGCAGGCCGGACAAAATAAGTAGGCAGTCACTGTCGTCAGTAAATTAGTCATTTAATGGTCATTTACCTTGTGTCATTCATAGTGGAGTTAAGCTGGAGTTTACCATTACTGACAATTGAATGACCTAATGATAATGAATGGCAACAAATTAAGATTTGAACTTTAAACTTTATAGAATGCGCATTTTAAGAGAAAATAGTATTGGTTTGGTGATCGACATTCAGGAACGATTGGTTCCGGCAATGGAAGAAAGCGAAGTTTTTGTTGAAAACAGCAAAAAGCTGATTCAGGGTTTGCAAATATTGGGTTTGCCTCTGTTGGTAACTCAGCAATATACCAAAGGTTTAGGTGAAACTATTGAAGAAGTGAAAGCGTTAATTCCTGATTTTCAGTACATCGAAAAGAAAGATTTTAGCTGCTTTGATGAACCCGTTTTTGCTGAGAAAT
Source organism: Prolixibacteraceae bacterium (assembly GCA_035353575.1). Classification (GTDB taxonomy): domain Bacteria; phylum Bacteroidota; class Bacteroidia; order Bacteroidales; family Prolixibacteraceae; genus Aquipluma. The sequence goes on from DAOPZV010000062.1 coordinate 9,805, forward strand.
TAGCTGGGTCAGGAAAAAAAACTGTGATTATCTGCGGAATTGAATCGCATGTTTGTGTGTTGCAAACAGCTATCGACCTGAAAGCTGCTGGTTATACACCAGTTGTAGTGCTGGATTGCGTTTCGTCGCGCTCGTTCGATAATGTTGATTTAGCAGCAGAACGTTTCCGTCATGAAGGAATTATGATGACTTCTTATGAGTCGGTTTTGTTTGAACTGACCAGAAGCGCCGGAGCTCCGGGGTTTAAAGAAATTTCGAAATTGGTGAAATAGCGGATTGAAACGATAGAAGGCGGTGGAATAAAATTGTTTCCCATCGCCTTCTATTGTTTTCAATTGTTTTCGTTCATCCCATTCACATAAAAATACCTGATCCTGCACGCCGTTCCTTTGCTCTGGATATTCTTTTCAGGCAAAACCCGGATTTCAAGGCGGTGATCCCCTTCTTTTAGAGCATATCCAAGTGTAATAAACCAGGGCAAATGTAACTGCGAACTCCATTTGGTATATAAATCCTGCTTTTTCCAATCGCCTTTATCAATGCGGTATTCAATGATTCCGGCATCAGATCCGGCGGCAACTGCAATCCCAATAGCATTTCCTCTAAAATCATATTTCAACGTTTCGCCCGGAGTTTCGGTTACCAGCATTGGCACTTTGGTAAAATCGTCGCGCGTGCCTATTTTGTCGGTTGGCTCCCAGTTTTGCAGAGCTTGCCAGCCTTTTGCCAGTTTAGCATTCACCGCCGGAATCAAAATTCCATTGCAGTAACTGGCGTCGTTTAATTTGGCTGGTAAAGTGTAGGCGGTCAATTTGTCGGCATCGGCAACAAATCCGCTCCAGCAGGTTTCCAGAAAGGTTTTCATCGACTGGTAGTAAATGTGTTGTCCGAATGGCGACGGGTGTAAATCCTTGAAATCTTTTTCCCAGGTAAATTCGTCGTTGTCTATCCGCTCCGTAACTTCTTTGGCCAGGTTGATGGTTGAAACGCCATAGTGAGCCGCAACTTTCTCGTGATTCTCAATTTCAGGAGGTGTTATCCCTTTTCGGTATTCAGTCATCTTATCCGGATCAACAAAGTGCATAATCACAATGTCCATCTCCGGGTTCGATTCGCGGGCATGACGAACAATGCCTTCCATTCCCAGAATCTGCGTTTCAGGCCCGAATCCGTTAACCCTGTCGTTTACAGCAGCTTCTTCAAACAGTAAATCAACCTTCCCGTTTTTGAGCACGTCGCGTTCGAAACGGAAAGCGCCGGGTGTGCTTCCCAACGATGGAATTCCGGCGGCAATAAAATCGAATTTCGTTTCAGGAAAGCGCTTTTGAAGATAAGCGCAAATGCTGTCGCGCCAGCCACCATTGGCCGTGATTGATCCGCCAAGAAAAGCAACCCTTCCTTTTTTCTCGCGCTCGAACACAATTTGAGCATTATGTAGTTTATTGCGGAGTGTGTGGTAATTACGGCTATCGAGTTTTGGATTAATTTCAGGATAACTGTTGCGAATGAAATCGGCGCTCCCTTTTACATCATCAATCGGGAAGTGATGACCTTGAAGCGATTGTTTCCCGAGAGTGTTCGGATAAATCATGGCCGGACCACCCAAACGGATGTATTTGTTGGCCAGAATATACGTATTTTCATCAGGCGGAACAATACTGTCGTGCAATCCAATTTGAAAGAGCAAGGGAACTTTAGCTGTCGCCAGTTTTTCCAAATTGTCAATAGGGTTGTCCTTGTAATCCAAAGCTTCTTGCTCAGTTTTAAAATTGTATGCCTTTTGAATAAGTTTCCATGATTCGGCATCGCCTTTGCTTGCGCCTTTTGCTCCGGGCCAGCTTTTAAAGTCGCAAACCGGAGCTTCGGCATAAATGCAGGCAATGCGTTCAGGATATTTTTTTGCAAAATTGAAAACATACAATCCGCCACGGCTGACACCTTCGAGCGCTACTTTTTTGTTCAGTCCGTATTGAGTGGTCAGGTAATTGTAAAAATTATTCCAGATTTCGACACATCCGGGCGAACCCAGAAGTTCGTCGGTATTGATGTAAACCACATGAAACCCTTTGCGAACGAGGATACTGTCCATTTGGTAATGCCAATCGGGAAAGCGGGCGCGCCATACCCAGGGTTTTCCAGGAGCAGCTTTGTCGGGCACTACAATGCGGGCATTGCGGCGATCTATCTGAAACTCGTATTTGGTAAACCCGTGCCA
>DAOPZV010000062.1:12119-19222 GCA_035353575.1 Prolixibacteraceae bacterium
CTCTTTTACCATCGCTTTATAATCGGCATAAAACTCGCTGCCAAACTTCCAGTTCATGGGCTTCGTGTCGTTTGTACCCAATTTAATAATCACCACATCGGGTAAAAATTCCTTAGCTTGCATGTAAGCTTCTTCGTTCCAGAAAGGCCGATCACCTTTTTTTAGCATGGTTCGTCCGCCAACACCAAAATTGCGAACCACCCATTTATCGCCCAACATGCGTTGAAGTTGTGCCGGATACGAATTTAATGGCCGATTATCAATTCCTGAACCGTAAGTTATGCTGTTACCGATGCACGCAACTTTTATCGGGGCCGAATATTTGGAAGGATCAATTGCCTGGGTATAACCTGTAAGAACCAGAACTGAAAATGTCAGGAAAAATAAAATTACTTTCATCGCATTTGATTTTTAGAAATTTTACCGGATTATTTGAGTCCGTCTTTTACTTTAAATACCCACGCATATTGACACGGATTAGTTGCCGGACTTAATACGGGCGGAGTAATCGTTATTTTATTTCCTGAAGCTGTATATTTTACTTTCCCGTTGAATCCGATCAACGAAACATTGCTGGCACCATTTAGTCCTGAAACAGTAATAGGTTTGTCTTGCCATTTCGTGATAATCACGAATAAATCTTTGCCTTTGGCAGTGAAGAATACCGTAGTTTCCTTTCCGACGGCCGGAGCTTTGTCCCAGGCGTGTGTTTCGTAAATACTTTCGCCATTAACAGCCAGCCAGTCTCCAATATCTTTCAATCGTTGCTGCATAATTACCGGAATGCGGCCATCAGCAGTAGGGCCAATGTTCAGGAGTAAATTACCGCCACGAGCTACCTTATCAATGAGGATATGCACCAGCGATTCCGAAGTTTCATAGTCTTTCAGGTTTTCGTTGCGGTTGTAGCCAAACGATCCACCAATGCCACGACATTCTTCCCAAGGATGTTCAATCTTTTTGCCTTGAGCATTTTGATCGTGAACCAAATCGTATTCGGTGGTGTAAATTCCGCCATGCTTGCTGCGGGTTTCTTTGCCCCAGCGGTCGTTCACTACAACGGTTTCTTTTACCGGCGATTCGTTGTAAAGCCAGGCTAAAAACTCAGTGCTTTTCCATTTTTCGCTCGGTTGATCCCATTCGCCGTCGGTCCAAACTATATCGGGTTTATAGCTGGTAACGAGGTCTTTTAACTGCGGAATCATGTGATCGTCAACATACTTCGTTAAGTCGCTTTTATACAGTGGATTGTACCATTCGTAAAGCGAATAATAAAAACCCATGTGCAATCCTTTCGCTTTTACGGCATTTGTGAGGTCGCCCGCCAAATCGCGGTGTGGGCCAACATCAACAGCATTCCAGTTCCACGATTGTTTTGAAGGCCACAGCGTAAATCCTTCGTGGTGTTTTGAGGTTAAAACAATGTATTTTGCGCCAGATTGTTTGAATACTTCGGCCCATTGATCGGGATTAAACATTTCGGCTTTAAAATCTTTCACAAAGTCCTGGTATTTTGCTTTCTCGCCGTAGGTTTTGTTGTGGAAATCAGTAAACGTTTTTGATGGTTTCCCGTCGGGGTTTTGGCGCCACCAGTACCATTCGGCATATTTGTCGCCAACGCTGCCCTCGGTGGGTCCCCAAGCCGGTACCGAAAATAATCCCCAGTGGATGAATATCCCGAATTTAGCATCGGTAAACCACTGTGGAATTGGGCGACTATCAATCGATTGCCAGTTGGGCTGATAAGATTGAGCTGTGGAAAGGAATGAGAAAAAACAAAGTAAGATTACTGAACATACAGTTGGAATAGAACGACGTTTTGGGTTCATCAGAATTTAATTTAGTTGTTTCTTTTATTAGGTTTTATCCTTCAAAGATAGAAATATTCTGATGTGCTGATGTGTGCTGATTAAATAAACTTACAACAGCTGCATTAAAAAATGAGGCTGAATAAATCAGCCTCATTATCAATCTATTATTATTATTTAATTATATATTTGGATTATAGGTTCGTTCTTCCAATGGAACAGGCAGTACCAATGATGAATCGTTCCATTTCAATGTTGTTGTACCTGGAATATCTTTTCGCTGACATTGTAAATAGCGCAACCAGTCTCCTTCGAAGATCATTTCTTTAGCTCTTTCTTTATGAATATCTTCTTCGGTAATCGCAGTAGCCGAAATCTCAGGCAATCCGGCCCGATCTCGAATTACTTTCAGTGCCGACGCAGCTCCAGTTTTGTCACCACTATTAAATAAAATAATGGCTTTGTCGAGGTACATCTCAGCCAGCCTCATCATGGACAGAGATGCCCGGAATGAAACTTCATATTTAAGAGGCCAAACATAAGCTTTGTTTAAGGTTTGATAGGCAATAAGGGGGTCATTCCCGGCTTCGAACCGAATAAAATTTCGGGTATATCTTAAATCTTTACTGGCTTCTGCCTGATCATTCCAGCCCATATAATTCAACATCTGCTGACTAATGGGATAAGCCCTGCCGAATCCCGGATGCATGGTGAAGACCGAAGCATTAGGTTCATAAAGCAGATTCCAGATAAAAGGTGAATCATGATACGACCACCATTCGTTCGAATAACACCAAATTGTTTCCTTGCCTGGTATTACACCTTTAGGCAGATCATACGCGTTTCGCGGGTCGGCTTCAAGCCCGTACTGCGAGTAGCCCAAAACCGTATTAATCAAAGGCAAAGCGTCGTTCCAGTGTTCTTTTCCCATATTGAAATATACCCGTGCCAGCAACATTTGGGCGGCTGCTTTGTACGGAAGAATTTTGTATTTTGCCATAGTTGGATCGGCTGCCGAATCCCATGTCAGCGGAAGTTTTTCGATGGCAATTTTAAGGTCGTTGATTATAGCCGTGTAAACCTCTTCAACTGTGTTCCTTGATCGCAAATCTTTGGGCCCGGTTGAAAGACTTTTCTCATCGTAAAGAATGATTGCCCTTGAACTGTTGTCGGAACCATACGGTGCGCCAAAACATAAAACTCCGGCATAATTGGTTAAAGCCCTGAGAAATCTGTTTTGTCCTTCAAGTATTGGCTCAATTTCAACTTTATCAGTAAATTGGCCAAGTTTACTGATCACGAGAGATGCCTGGTTTGTTACATAATAGATATGTGTCCAGAAGTCTTTGGTGGCAAGGTCAACATCTTCGTTTTTCCGGGTAAACCAATGATCCATATTGCGATACGAAGTATTTGCGGCTATACTTATCTGGTCGCATTCGCCACTGGCCAGTATCGGATACGAAATAATACCATCGAAAGGACTGCCCTGCTGTGAAAAACCAGTAAAAGCAAAGAAATTACCATAGGTTAGGCTCTGTAAATCGGCATTTGTTATTGGTTCGCTTGCCGATAAGTAACTGGGAACAGCGTCACTAAGAAATTTATCGTCTTTTTGGCATGAAAAGCCAAGTAATAAAAGACTTATAATATATAGGGCTGGCTTTATTTTCATCATCATAACTTTAAAAATTAAATTATAAACCAAGTTTTATTCCAAATTGTACGGTACTAACATTTGGGAATGGAGTACCACTAACAAGCGATGGGGCATAATTTAGCGAACCAGCTCCATATCCGTTTCCAATAGAAGAAACCCGAAGGCTGTTCGAAATTTCAGGGTCGAAGTAGCGTAAGTGAGAGATTGTCAATAAATTCTGAATGTCAGTATAGATCATTAAACTCTTAATTTTCGCCTTGTCGAGAAGTGATTTGGGAATACTATACCCCAGACGTACATTCTTCAGCCTGGCGAAATCGCCTTTAACCAAATATCGGTCTTCAGCCTCTGCTCTTTTTATAGCATTACCATCGGCATCTTTCTCGGCAGAAAGCCCGTTGTACGAAAGCCTGGGGTATTTGGCATTGGCATTACTACTGGTCCATGTATTGTTAATCAAATCCTTATTCATACTTGCTTCGCCAGCCACGGTTCTGGATATCCCATCTAATAAGATGTAATTTCCTCCTCTGAAACTAACAAACAGATCGAGGCTGATCCCTTTGTATGTGAATGAGTTGCCAATTCCACCAAAGAATTTTGGAATACCACTTTTGCCGGTAAAAAACCTGTTATTTGCCAAATTTGATGCAGTAGCCAATATCTTATTCCCGGTACTTTCCAGTTGATACTGATTCGAGTTGGTTCTTAAATCCTGGTTAACCTGATAGATTTGGTCGTCGCCTTTACCGGTATAGCCCGCAAATTGAGTAAGTACATATTCGCCAATAGGATGACCTTCCATAATTGCAATTCGCTCGTCTCCCGAAATTGAAAATGGAGTGCCTGCATAGCTTTTATCAAGAGAAGTTACCTTGTTTGTATTTGTACTGAAGTTAAAATCGGTAGTCCATTTAAAGTCTTTGGTCACAATGTTTACGGTTGATAAGGTCAGCTCAAATCCTGTGTTTTTTATTCCTCCTGCGTTTGTGATAAGCGATCTGGAAGAAGGATTAACTCCGGCAGGTATTGACGGCGCTGGTGATGAGTTAAGTAACATGTTGGATGTTAGTTTATTGTAGTACGAAACCGATCCTGATATTCTATTGTTGAATAATCCAAATTCCAATCCCAAATCAACCACATTCGATTTTTCCCATTGAATACCTTTGTTCCCAAGCGACAAAAGCATTAGCCATTGTTCGTCGTTATAATATCCCCAGGGAGAGTAAACATTCTGATATTTATACATCTGGATGTTCGAATTACCCGTCTGACCATAACTTCCACGTAATTTAAGTAAATTGATGACTTCATTCTTGAAGAAATGCTCGTCAGAAATGATCCATCCAGCTGATAGTGAAGGAAATACTCCAAATCTATTATCGGGCCCGAATTTATTGGAACCATCTCTTCTTATGCTAAACCCGAATAAATATTTTTCCTTGAACGAATAATTTAAACGGCCAAAGAAACCCTCAAACTTTTCGTCAAACAAGTCTGACTTATATGTAGCCGTTCCTTTATTGTCGTAATCAATTGAAGCAGATCCATTTAGATGATTTTCGGTGGTAACGTTCCAGTTTTGCCAATACATGGTTTTGTATTGGGTTGATGTTCTTTCTGTTCCAAGGGTTATGCTTATGTTGTGGTTTTCCTTAAATATCTTGTTGTAATTAAGAACGGCATTAAAATTTGTTTTTTGGGTTTCGTCGCCACCTTCCCTTACGTAATTGGTTTTTAACCAATAAGTAGTAGCGCCTCCCTTGCTTTGGTTTCCGCCATAAACATTATAGGGCTGCCTGTAATTATCCAGGCCAGCTTCGGTTCTGAAAGTTAACCCGGGTAAAAGCTGAAATTCAAGAAATGCCATGCCCACCAGGTGGTAGGTTTTGTATGTATTGTCGTACAGTTTTTTATCGTTAATCTGGTAAGGAGCATTAAGTCCACCGGGCTCGAAGGGAGAACCATCAGCATATTCTTCAGGATAAACCGGTAAATTAAAAGCATTTAAATACCCTGGATTTGATATTGCACCTAATGGCCATGAAATTCCTCTTATTCCACTTCCTGAGAGTGTTGACACCTCATTTGCATCAGAACAGGCGTACGACGATTTTGTTCCAACTTTCAGCCAGTCAATGGGTTTAAAATCAAGGTTTACCCTTATGCTGTACTTTTTCACTTCCTGTCCGATCATAATCCCCGAAATGTTCGAGTAATTCCCTGATACAAAATAGGATGATTTATCTGTAGCATTGCTCATCGATAACGAATATTCATCCGTAATGCCTGTTCTAAGCATTTTGTTCATCCAGTTTACGTCGGTATTATTCATCATATCGCGGGTGTATGCGGCTGTTCCGTTAGCCAATGTGTCGGCAAAAAGTTTTTGTACCGGGAGGGGGAAGTCGCCTGTACGGCCATCATTGGTCCAGGCTGTCTGATTCGTCTTAATCCAGTCTTTGGCTCCCATTAATTTAATCTGGTTTATGCGATTGCTAAAAGTCCTTTTATAATCGAAGTCGATTTTCCCTTTGCCCTGTTTTCCGCTTTTTGTAGTTACTAAAATAACGCCATTGGCCCCCCTTGAACCATAGATGGCTGTTGCCGCCGCATCTTTTAGAATGTTAACTGACTCTACATCATCGAAATTCAGGTCGGATAGAAAGTTGATTGATGGGGTCAAAGCCTCATCGTTAACATTAATCTGGGCGCGGCTACCTCCTTCGTCCGACATGATCGGGATTCCGTCAACTACCCATAATGGCTGGGTTCCCGAGTTGATACTCCCGTTCCCTCTGATCCTAACTTTTACCAAACCATTAATCATTCCTCCATTGGCTGAAGTGATGTCGATTCCGGCTCCTTTCCCCTGCAAAGCGGCATCAAGAGATGAGGTAGGTATGCTTTTAAGTTCTTCCGATTTAATGGTCGATTGGTTTCCGGTAACATTTTTCTTGATGGAGGTGCCATAGCCAATAGCTACAACCTCTTCGATACCAACGTTTTCTTCCTGTAAAGCTACATTAATGTTGTTTTTTTCTGTAACTTTCACTTCCTGCGTTTTCATACCCACAAACGAAAACTGTAAAGTGGCATTTTCAGGCACTTTTGCCAGCGTAAATTTCCCGTCAGCATCGGTAATTACGCCACTGGTTGTTCCTTTTACAACCACCGAAACTCCGGGCAACGGAGCACCTGATGAGTCGGTAACTTTACCTGAAACCGATTTTTGCTGCTGGGTCTGCTCTACTGCATTTTCTGCGTCGGTATATAAAACGTAATTGCTATTGAATGAGCGGTACTTTACGTTCGTTCCTTTAAAAAGTATATTCAGAACCTCGGTGATGCTTTTCGATTCACAGTTGATATCGATTTTACGTTCAACATTAATATTATTGGCATTGTACATGAAACGGAACTCGGTCTGTTCCTCGATCAGTTTCAGGATGTTGTTGACTGATTCCTTTTCAGCCTTTAAACTGAGGCGGCCATTGTTTTGTGAAAACACGCCAGCCGAGACCTGGAAGAATAGTACAAATAAAAGAAAGGATGTTAGTTTCATAATTCTACACAATTGTTTCGCGCAGGGTATTCTCCCGCAACGGAAATTCCATCGTTTTTTTTTCATA
>DAOPZV010000063.1:0-19018 GCA_035353575.1 Prolixibacteraceae bacterium
ATAATTTAGTTTGTTGAAATTGGCGAGGTATTTTTTTTGCTGCAGGTATTCCGTGTTTGGACGGAAGTCCATCTTTTTTATTACCACAATCACACACACTTGGCCAAATAAATCGTTATAATGTCCTGCAACGTCGTAAAAGATTGGCGTACAAGATTAACAAGGTTTATGTTTTTTTATATTTGCACACTTTTAACGGATGACACCATCATGTTTATGACCTTTTTTTTAAAACAGCTACCTCGTCTTTTGAAATATTTCCTTTATTGGTTAATCTTTTTCTGGTTTGCAAAAATTCTTTTTTTAATCTCCAATTTCAGTCAAACAAAGCAACTCTCTTTTACAGAGCTGTTTGGAATATTCGGATATGGACTAAAAATGGATGTTTCAACCGCCTGCTATCTGGTTTTATTACCGGGATTGTTATTTGCGCTTTTGAAAATAATACCATTAAACATTGTTAATCGGTTCATATACATATATACTCTGGTATTTTTGGTTATTGCTTCTTTCTTGGCTGTGCTCGATATTGGGCTTTATCCGCATTGGGGAACGAGAGTAAATATTACTGCTTTTAATTATATTGACGATCCGGTTGCCATGAGCGCATCGATATCGGTATTCGACATACTTTCAGCTATCGTATTAATCGGAATAACCGTTTTTGTATTCAGGTATATTTTTGTAAAAGCTTTTCCTGAAGGTATTGCCAACAAAGAAAAGGGAACATGGAGAACTATGCCTGTTCAGTTATTTATTGTAGCCACATTAATAATACCTATTCGTGGAGGGCTCGACACTTCTCCGTTAAACCTGAGTTCGGTAGCTTTTAGTCAGAAGCTGTACGTTAACCAGGCAGCAAGTAACTACTTATGGAATTTTGCCAAATCAGTAGAAAAACGGAAACGGCTGGCAAATCCTTGTTTGTATATGAGCCGCGACGAGAGCGAAAAAGCTTTTAATCAGTATATGGGCAGTAATACCCCGGTTAACCGACCTCAGCTCATTAAACTTGATCAGCAAAGGCAGCCCAATGTGGTTCTGATTATACTTGAAAGTTTTTCGAATAAAGTAATTGCCCCATTGGGTGGAAGACATGGAATTTGTCCAAACCTGGATTCGCTCTGCACAAAAAGTACTGTTTTTACAAATTTTTATTCGACAGGTAACCGGTCAGATCGCGGAATTTCGGCAATTTTAGGTGGCTACCCCTCATTATTGAGTACTTCAATCATGGTTAATCCTGAAAAATCGAGGAGTTTAACGTTACTTCCCGAATATTTTAACCGGCACAATTACAATACATCGTTTTACTATGGCGGAGACATCAATTTCTACAATCTGAAAACTTTTGTACTGCAAAGTAAATGTGCAAGGATAGTTACCAAATCAGATTTTCCGGCCAAATTGGGGCGAATGAGCAAATGGGGTGTTCCGGATGGTTATTTGTTAGAGAAAGCTCTTGAAGATTTAAAGTCGGAGAAAGAACCTTTCATGAAAACCATCTATACCGTTAGCAGCCATCCTCCGTACGATGTGCCGTTTTCAAAAATCAAAGGGAATTCGGTTGACGACAAATATTTGAATTCGGTGGCTTATACCGATAGTTGCCTGGGGAGATTTATTGAAGGATTCAGAAATTTACCTTCGTGGAAAAACACCCTTTTTATTGTTACTGCTGATCATGGAACGCTTTCTCCGGGTCCTACTGATATTACCGAAACTGCTTCGTATCGCATTCCGTTGATCTGGTCGGGTGGGATTGTGGATTCGCTTCGCCGTGTGGAAACCATTACGCAACAAGTTGATTTTGGTGTTTCTCTTGTTCACCAGTTAGGTTGGGAGGCCGATTCATCGAAATTTGCAAAAGATTTCTTTATTTCGCACCCGTTTGCTTTTTATATGCTCGATTCTGGATGGGGATATGTAACGCCTGACGGCGAATACTATTTTGATCAGAGTTCCCGGAATTTTGTACGAAAGCCGCAGGGCAGGACAGACAACGATTTTGTTTTTCCTAAAGCATATATGCAGATTCTACACGACGATTTTATTGCACGTTAAATTTTGGAGGTGCAATTTAGCGCCTCAAATATCAAATCAAGAATGACTCAAACAAAAACAGAGCGAATTTTCCTGATAATAAATGAGTTTGCCGGCCATAAAGAGGCTGCAAAGGCCGTCGGCCAGGTCATTCCATTCCTGAGAAGGAACGGAAAGTCTGTCGAATATTCGTTTACAAAATATCCCGGGCATGCCACCGAACTGGCGTTGCAAGCGTCAACCGATGGTTTTGATTTGGTTGTAGCTGTTGGTGGCGACGGAACAGTGAATGAAACGGCCTTGGGTTTAGTCGGAACAGATACTCCGATGGGAATTATTCCGATGGGGTCGGGGAATGGACTGGCCAGAGAACTGGGAATCCCGATGAGTATGAAAAAGAGTGCAAAAACCCTGATCGAAGGCAACACGCTTCATCTTGATGTTTGCATGCTGAATAATCAACGATTTTTGTGCACGAGCGGAATTGGTTTCGATGCACTTATTGCCGACAAAATGAGTAAAGCATCATCTCGTGGTTTTATGAAATACGTTCAGCTGGTAGTTCAGGAAAGCATCACTTTCAAGCCAGTTAACGTGAAACTAAAGATTGATGGTGAACTTATTGAAAAGCCAGTTTTCCTGATCACTTTTGCCAATGCTTCGCAGTTTGGAAATAATGCTTTTATTGCGCCCGGAGCAAGCATGACCGATGGATTGATTGACATTGTAATTGTTCGAAAGTTTGCCAAAATCTGGATGCCGTTTTTTGCAATCGCTCTTTTTTCAAAGCTAATTCCGCGCCTGCCATTTGTCGATTGCTACAAAGCAAAAGCAGCAGAACTTGAAATGGCAAATACTCCTTATTTTCATTTCGATGGCGAGCCTGGCCAGTTGGCTGTTCCGGCAAAAATTTCGATCGATAAGCAAAAAATATGGGTTCGGAGCAGGCGATAATTCGTTTTTCCGTTTTCAGGAACAGGTACTTTTAATTGAGTTCGTCTCTTGTGTAGGTTATAGGTATTTAACAACCATGAAAATTGCAACGCAGACCAGGAACAGGGCATATATTTTTTTGAACGTTGCCGTTGGTAATTTTATCGCCATTTTTGATCCGACTAAAACCCCTGCAACAATTCCTCCTGCAACCAATGCTGCGTATGATAAATTTAAATGTCCACTTTCGGCATAAACAATAACACTTGGCAAACCCACGGGCAGTTGCAGAGCGGCTAGCGAGGTAGCGGTTGCTGCTTTAGGCTGGTATTTGAAAAACTTGGTCAACATCGGAACAATAACAATTCCGCCACCTTTTCCAAACATACCGGCTATTATTCCGGCGAAAAGACCCAAAACAGAAAATTCCAGAAGTGAATGTTCTTTTGGTTTGACTTCTTCTTTGCTTTTTTCTTCCTTTTTTATTCCCAAAAGTGCGGAAATATTTATATAGCTCACAGCTACATATAACAGAAAAGCGGCGTAAAATTTAGCCAGAAGATGAACATCAACCGAAAGAGCGAGTTCGGCTCCAAAATAAGAGCCAACAAGCAGTCCGAGCGAAATCCACAGCGAATCCTTTATTTTTATATATCCTGCTTTGCAATAGCTAATTACCCCCAATATTCCAACCGGAAGCAACATAGCCGCCAGCGACGTGGCATTGGCATCGAGAATATCCATACCCAAAAATGCGATCAAGGTTGGAACTATAACAATTCCTCCGCCAATTCCAAATAGTCCGGACATAACTCCGGCAATAATTCCTATCAGGGCAACTCCAAATGCAATCATTATAAATACTTTAATTTTCTGTTTTTCGAGAACATAAATTAGTGTTCGAGTTGGCAAAGATAGGTTTAATAAGAAATAATGCCACTTTGTGTTTTGAAATCAGATAGATTGTCTCAGCCAAATATCTTTCTGTAGTCAAATAACCTTGTAATTTTTATAACCGATGTAAATCCCTAGTTTATTCTTCATAAACAATTTAACCCGATGTTTCAGCGACAATTTGTTTGTTGACAGATCATAATCAAATTTCCAGTTTTTCTTCTGAATTCTTTCTTCCATCACTTTGGGATGTTTTTCACCAAAAAGCGACAAAGCATCGATCTCAGAATAGTCAAATTCTTCTTTTTTTGCAATATTGTTATCAATCCACTGATCGTTGAAATAAAAACGGCTGTTGCTTTCCAGCTTCGATTGCATTGATTTGGGATGTTTAACCCATCCGTAATGGTAAATACAGGCATTAACCGGTTTTACACTGAGCTTCCGGTTGTCATCTTTCCTAAAACCCTGAGCATCGCGGTATGAGTATATTTTTTTGTTGTTCCTGATGACTCGAATCTCATTTCTGTACCATTTTGTTGATATTCCGACGTAATCGTATGAACCAAAAAAATGCTGGTAGTTGAACAGCAGTCCGTCCACCTCTGGATTATCCTTCCATCTGAGCATCTCGTTGTAAATGGTGTCGAGATACTTTTCATGAACGACCTCATCGCCCTGTATGTAAAACGCCCAGTCAGAATCATCCGGAATGGCCTTAAAAGCTTTATCTGTTTCTACTGCCAAAACCCGGCCTCCCTCTCTAAGAGTGTCGTCCCACACGGTTTCAATGATTTTTATTTTCGGCGAGCTGATGCTTTTCACGAGATCCAGCGTATTGTCGTCAGATTTTCCAACCGCCAAAATAAAGTCATCGCATATCGGAAGTATCGATGTAATGGCTTCTACGATTGGGTAATCGTATTTCTGAGCATTCCGAACAAATGAAAAACCAGATATTTTCATCAGTGAAAATTTGTTTTTTAGTTGTCTGATGGAACTCACATGTTGTTTTAAAATTTTTCCCATTGTTGTTTTTGGTCAATGGCAACATGTTTGTTTCATTTAAATATTTTTTCTGAGGTAAAAATACTTTACACCGGTGAAACTGCCAAAGTTTAATAGTAACGAACCGGTTTGATAGTGTTATCTTAATAAAGTCAAAAGGGAGCAAAAAGAAAGGGGCAATCTTTTTTATGACTGCCCCCGATAAAACTATTTCTTTTCAATATGCAATTGGAAATGCTTCCCTTTGCTTTCTTATTTTTTGCTGTGTTTGATGTTTGCCTGAGCAGCAGCCAAACGTGCAATAGGTACGCGGAATGGTGAACAGCTTACATAGTTCATTCCTACTTTGTCGCAGAATTCAACTGAACTTGGTTCGCCACCATGTTCGCCGCAAATACCCACTTTTAATTCAGGTTTTGTTGCACGACCACGGTTTACACCAATTTCAACCAACAAACCGACTCCATTCTGATCCAATACCTGGAATGGGTCTTGTTTGAAGATACCTTTATTAATGTATTCAGGCAAGAATTTGCCAGCGTCGTCGCGTGAGTAACCTAAAGTCATCTGGGTTAAGTCATTTGTACCGAACGAGAAGAAGTCGGCTTCAGTAGCAATATGGTCTGCAGTTAACGCTGCACGTGGAATTTCGATCATAGTACCTACCAGATAGTCGATGCGTCCGCCTTTTTCAGCAAATACTTTTTCGGCAGTGCTACGGATGATTTCAGCCTGATTTTTCAGTTCGGCGATAGTACCTACAAGTGGAACCATAATTTCAGGACGAGCATCAATACCTTTGGCTTTCAGATTCATGGCAGCTTCGATAATGGCACGGGCCTGCATGGCTGTAATTTCTGGATAAGTGATTCCCAAACGGCAACCACGGTGACCCAACATCGGGTTGAATTCGTGTAACGATTCAACTTTGTGTTTTACCTGTTCAACAGAAATACCCATTTCAGCAGCCATTTCTTTTTGGTTGGCTTCTTCGTGAGGTACAAATTCGTGTAATGGTGGGTCGAGCAAGCGGATGGTTACGCCGTAGCCTTCCATTGCTTCGAAAATTCCTTCGAAGTCGCTGCGTTGCATTGGCAACAGTTTAGCCAGCGCTTTTTCGCGTCCGGCAACATCGTCAGCCAAAATCATTTCACGCATGGCTTTAATGCGGTCGCCTTCGAAGAACATGTGTTCTGTGCGAGTCAACCCAATCCCTTTTGCACCGAAGTTGCGGGCAATCCGAGCATCTTTTGGCGTGTCGGCATTGGTACGAACGCTCATGCGGGTATATTTGTCGGCGATGGCCATTAATTCGCCAAAGTCGCCACTCAATTCCGGGTCTTTAGTTGCAATTTTACCATCATATACTTCGCCGGTGGTTCCGTTCAAAGAGATAAAATCGCCTTCATTGAACGTTTTTCCGTCAACAATCATCGTGCGTGCTTTGTAGTCGATCACCAGATTTCCGGCTCCTGAAACGCAGCATTTTCCCATACCGCGGGCAACAACGGCAGCGTGCGATGTCATACCTCCACGTGCAGTTAAGATACCTTTGGCAACGTTCATTCCGCGAAGGTCTTCGGGAGACGTTTCGATACGAACCAAAACAACCTGTTTGCCTTGTGCTACCCATTCTTCAGCTTCATCAGCAAAGAATACGATTTGTCCGGTAGCGGCGCCTGGAGATGCCGGCAAACCTTTGGCCAGAACCCGTGCTGCTTTAATAGCGTTTTTATCGAATACCGGGTGAAGCAATTCGTCGAGTTTGTTTGGTTCAACGCGCAATAAAGCAGTTTTTTCGTCGATCAAACCTTCTTTCAGCATGTCCATGGCAATTTTAACCATAGCAGCGCCGGTACGTTTCCCGTTACGTGTTTGCAGGAACCACAGTTTTCCTTCCTGAATAGTGAATTCCATATCCTGCATATCGGTAAAATACCTCTCAAGCTTGTTCTGGATGGCAAACAATTCCTGATAGATTGTTGGCATTGCTTCTTCCAGCGAAGGATATTTTGAAGCACGGTCGGCTTCTGAAACTCCGGCCAATACAGCCCAGCGTTTTGATCCTTCGAGGGTGATTTGCTGTGGTGTGCGGATACCGGCAACCACATCTTCGCCCTGAGCATTGATCAGGTATTCACCATTGAATAGGTTTTCGCCTGTTCCGGCATCGCGGCTGAAGCAAACTCCTGTTCCTGAAGTTAAACCCATATTTCCGAATACCATCGCCTGAACGTTAACTGCAGTTCCCCATTCTTCAGGAATTTGATTCAACTGACGGTAAAGGATCGCGCGGTCGTTCATCCAGCTGTTAAACACAGCGTAAACTGCGCCCCACAATTGATCCCATGAGCTTTCAGGAAAGTCTTTGCCAGTTTTTGCTTTAACGGCGGTCTTGAATTTCACAACAAGTTCTTTCAAGTTTTCAACAGAAAGTTCTGTATCGTGAACTACACCTTTTTCGTGTTTTAGTTCTTCAATTATTTCTTCGAATGGATCGATGTCTGTTTTTGAGGTCGGTTTCATATCGAGAACCACATCGCCATACATTTGTACAAAGCGGCGGTAGCTATCCCATACGAAGCGAGGGTTGCCGGTTTTTTTTGCCATACCTTCCACCACTGTGTCGTTTAACCCGAGGTTAAGAATAGTATCCATCATACCAGGCATTGATGCACGGGCACCAGAGCGAACCGAAACCAGAAGTGGATTCGAAGCGTCGCCAAATTTGCTATTGGTTTGACTTTCGATTTGCGCGATAGCTTTTTCTACATCAGATTTAATTAGTTCGACAACTTTTTCACGTCCTTCTTTATTGTAAATGGTACAAACATCAGTAGTGATTGTAAATCCGGGAGGAACTGGAACCCCGATCAGGTTCATTTCAGCAAGGTTTGCACCTTTTCCTCCAAGCAAATTTTTCATATCAGCCTTTCCTTCAGCTGCACCATTTCCGAACGTATAAACGTACTTTGTCATAGAGTGTTAATTTTATAAATTATTGATGTTTAGATTTTTATATTCACTAAGATGATGTTTAAACTTGAGTTATGCCGCTTGTTTTTACAATTCAGACGCTTAAACAAACAGCTAATCTCTTATATTGTTCTTTTGAAAAAGTGAGGCAAATATATACATTCATTTAACAAGCTAAAAGCACTTTCTTAACTTTAAATTAATATTGACTTGATTTTATTCGATTTTTCACACCTGATTTTGTTGCGTGATTCGAAGTTGTTGAAGAATAGATGTTTAATATGGATATTGTCTTTAAGCAGGGCTCTAAAACTCATGCTTTTAAAATCTTAACATTAGTTAACTATCGTTCAAACCTGTTAACTAAATCGTGTAGTACTTTTGAATCGTAGTTAGTGTTAAGTAATACACAATAGGTTTTTTTCATAGAAATAGGTTAGGTTAGAGTGAAAAGGATGACAGAGGTCATCCTTTTTCTTTTATAGCTTATTGATAAGTAATTTTTGATTGAGGTAAAAAGGCATTAGATTTTAATGGGTTAAAGTAGAGACAAAATAAAAGCCTGAACTCTTTTCAGAATTCAGGCTTTCTGCGGAGAGAGAGGGATTCGAACCCCCGGACCGCTCTCACGGTCAACGGTTTTCAAGACCGCCGCGATCGACCACTCTGCCATCTCTCCAAACGCGGTGGCAAAAGTAGAACAATTTTTTATTCCACAAAATCATTTATTGAAAATTCCAGAGAAATTTTTTTACAAAAAAATTCTGTTAACGGTTGTTTTTTTGAATCATATTTAGGAATTTAGTATCAAAATAAAATCAACGTTTTGAAAACATTGATTTTACTGAGGTTTCCGGTTCTTCAACCGTCATATTGATGACAAGATTTAAATGATTTTTATACTCAGATATTTTTAACCTTAAAACAGTTTTCTTATGAACAAAGCACAATTAATCGATGCAATTGCTGAAAAAGCTAATTTAACTAAAGCTGATGCTAAAAAAGCGTTAGACGCCTTTGTTGACGCTACTTCTGATGCACTAAAGAATGGTGATCGCGTTGCTCTTATTGGATTTGGCTCATTCTCAGTTGCTTCTCGCAGCGCAAGAACAGGCAGAAATCCTCAATCTGGAAAAGTTATTGATATTCCGGAAAAGAAAGTTGTAAAATTTAAACCGGGAGCTGAATTAGCAGATTCTATCTAGTATATTGTCTGGATAAATTTTCTAAAAAGGGAAGCATGAACGAAATGCTTCCCTTTTTTATCTTTGCTCGCATCGAAATAAAACGAAATGAATCAGCAACTAATTGATTATCTTGGAGGTTTCTTAACGGAGGAAAGACTTTCTTTATTCCATAAAATCCTTTCGGTGAGGACTAATTACCTGACAATAGTTCTAGAGGATTTTTATCAAACCCAAAATACCAGTGCCGCAATTCGCACTGCCGACTGCTTTGGTATTCAAAATGTACACATAATAGAAAACAAAAATAATTTTCAGGTTAATCCTAATGTTGTTCGGGGTGCTACAAATTGGGTTACGGTAAATAGATATGATTCTTCAACAATGAATACTCCCGAAGCTTTTGAGAAGCTGAGAGGAGAAGGATATCGGATAGTTGTTGCGACGCCTCACGCGCACGATGTAGCGCTCGAAGATTTTGATTTATCGAAAGGAAAAACCGCAATTGTATTTGGCTGTGAAAGACCCGGACTTACCAGTTTCGCTCAGGAACATGCCGACGAATACATGAAAATTCCGATGTTCGGTTTTACAGAGAGTTTAAATGTCTCGGTGTCGGTTGCGATTGTTTTGCACCATTTAACACATCAATTGCGCGGTAGTAATGTTATTAAATGGCAGCTAACTGAATCAGAAAAGCAGAAGATATTGCTCGATTGGCTGCGTATTTCAATCAAACGTGTTGATTTAATTGAACAGAAGTTTTACGAAGTGAATAAATAAAGTATGGCGATGGATGTTTTTGTTGAGAAATTTGCAGATATAAAAATTCTTAGGTACGAGGTTCCTGAATTTGAAAAACTAGATAAAAAGAAAAAAATATACATCTATTATCTCTCGCAGGCGGCCTTGTGTGGGCGTGATATTTTGTGGGATCAAAATAACAAGTATAATTTGATCGTCCGGATGATTCTAGAAAATGTATATAAAACATATTCGGGCAATCGGGAGGTGGATCAATTTGAGCAATTCGTTATTTATCTTAAACGTGTTTGGTTTTCGAATGGGATTCACCACCATTATTCAACTGAGAAAATCCCTGCTGGCTTTTCTGAATCGTATTTCGACCAACTCATCGAAAATTCAGATTGGAAAATACTAAATTCAACTGACATCAGGTCACTTTATGATTTAATTGAAAAGGTTAAAACTCTAATATTTAATTCAGCAGAACAGAAAAAAAGGGTGAATCTGGATTCGAATGCTGATCTCCTTCTAACTTCGGCCAATAATTATTATCAAGGAGTTACACAAGCCGAAGCTGAAGAATTTTATACAAAATTAAAGTCAAATGCAGGAGAGGAACCTGTTTCATTTGGATTGAATTCGACGCTGGTTAAGAAGAATGGACAATTAAAGGAGGATATCTGGAAAGTTGAAGGAAAATACGGTGCGGCCATAGAACAGATTATTTTTTGGCTCGAAAAGGCGAAGGAGTTTGCTGAAAATGAGCTTCAAAAACAGTGCATCCGAAATCTTGTAGAGTACTATAAAACGGGTGATTTGGCTAAATTCGACGAATACAGCATCAATTGGGTAAAGGAACAATTTGGTGATGTCGATTTTGTGAACGGCTTTATTGAAGTTTATGGCGACGCCTTGGGTATAAAAGGAAGTTGGGAGTCTATTGTGAACTATAAAGATAAAGAAGCTACCAAACGTGCAGAAATTCTTAGCGCCAATGCACAATGGTTTGAAAATCATTCGCCGGTTTCAGAAGAATTCAAGAAGAAGGAAGTGAAAGGTGTAACTGCCAAAGTGATAAACGTTGCAATTCTTGGAGGCGATTGTTATCCGGCAACACCGATCGGGATTAATTTACCTAATGCCGAATGGATTCGCGAAATGTATGGATCAAAGTCGGTCACTATTGAAAATATTACGCAGGCATATTTCCTCGATTCGATGGGGAATGGGATGCTTGAAGAATTTGCTTTTTCTTCCGAAGAAGTTGAAAGAGCAAGAAATTTTGGGTACTTGGCCGGGAATTTGCACACCGACTTGCACGAATGCCTGGGGCACGGATCAGGAAAAATTCGAGAAGGTGTGAACACCGAAGCATTGAAGAATTATTACTCGACAATTGAAGAAACACGGGCCGACCTTTTTGCTTTGTACTACATAATGGACGAAAAGCTGGTTGAATTGGGCTTGATTCCCTCGCTGGAGGCGGCAAAAGCAGAATATGATGCTTACCTGAGGAATGGCCTTATTACTCAACTGACACGTATTGAACCTGGAAAAGACATTGAAGAATCGCACATGCGAAATCGTCAGTTGATTTCGCGTTGGGCGCTCGAAGCCGGAAAACTGGAGCAAGTTGTAGAGTTGGTTGCGAAGGATTCTAAATCTTATGTTAGAATAAATGACTACAGAAAACTCAGAAGTTTATTTGGACAGTTGCTTAAGGAAATTCAACGGATTAAATCGGAAGGTGATTTTAAAGCTGCTCAAGAAATTGTGGAAACCTTTGGCGTTAAAGTTGATCGGCAATTGCACAATGAAGTGCTTGAACGTTTCAAAAAGCTGGATTTGGCTCCTTACGCCGGTTTTGTGAATCCTGTTTATGAGCTCAAAATGTGGCCTTGCGGAACTCCCTATGATGTAGAGATTAGCTACAACGAAGATTACACCACGCAAATGCTTAGTTACAGTCGGGATTATGGTTTTCTGTCAAAAAGAAATTGGTAGAAGCCATGAAAATTAGAGGTCAGAGGAAATTTAACTCCTCTGATCTCTAAAAAAATTGCTATTGTCTGGCAAAATCTTCTAAATACATGTTACGCTGAGATTTCTCACTTCGTTCGAAATGACAATCAACGAGTTGTGTGAGGAAGGTATGGTAGGTTCGTGGCTTCGCCGCAAACCTACCATACCTTCCTCCGTACGCTTATAAATAGCTGTTATTCTTCGCTTCGCTATGAATAACAGCTATTTAACCGGACAACAATGAAAAAATATATTAATGTTGGGCTGTACTGAACGAAACATCAGTTCCCCATTGTTTATTAGGCCGGTTACCCATAACCAATTCTAGCGTTCCTCCATTTATAATTTCTGAATGGGTTAGCCATGCCCGATTAATCTCTTTTCCGTTCAGCTTTGCCGATTGGATGTATTTATTCGGTTTTGAGCAGTTTTTTGCATCTACAGTAAAAGTCTTGCCGTTGGGTAAATCAATCGTAATTTTACTGAAAAATGGACTTCCGATGGCATATAAATTAGAACCTGAAGTTGCCGGATAAAATCCCATTGCAGAAAAAACATACCACGAACAAAGCGCTCCGCCATCTTCATCTCCGGCTAGTCCAAGGGGCGAATCGTCGAACCACATGTCCATAATTTCGCGAATCCGGCGTTGCGTTTTCCAAGGCTGGCCTGCATAATTGTATAAATAGGGTATATGAAACGAAGGTTCATTTCCGGCAGGAAACATTCCATTCAGCCCGGTTGCATCAGGAAACTGCCCCATAAATTGCCATTTTGAAATATGGGTTGGTTCGTTGAATAAATTATCCAGACGATCAACAAATTTTTGGTTTCCACCCATTAACTCAATCAGACCCGGTATATCGTGCATCACGTTGAATGTCCAGGGATAGCTGTTGTTTTCAGCAAAATACATGCGGCTACCAATTCCTCCTGAAAGTTGCGGATCGAAAGGTTCTATCCATTTCCCGTTTGAATCTTTGGGAGACATAAATCCGGTTGCAGGATTGTAAACATTTTTATAGTAGGCTGATCGCTTCATGAAATAGTTGTAGTCGTCCGTTTTGTTCAGGGCTTTGGCAAGTTGCGCCAGGCACCAGTCGTCGAAACTGTGTTCGAGCGAAAGTGCAACAGCCTGTCTTTTCTCAAATCCGTCAACCATCGAAACGGTTTCTTTTTCACCTTCCTTCAAGGCAGGATACCATCCATGTTCGATATAAAAAGAATCGAGCGAACACATTGGCCCCATCCTCCACGGAAGCATTGTGCCTTGCATGGCGTTCTTTTTCAACCCTTCGTAAGCTTTTTCAACATCGAAATTTTTGGCGCCTTTCCGGTAACTGTCCAATACCAATGGAGCAGTGTGAAACCCGATCATTGCCGGGAAATCGCCATAGAATTGCGGAAATCCGGGCATCCATTTGCTTTGCTGGTACATGTCAACGTACGATTGAACCATGTCGGCCTGCATATTTGGGTTAAGAATAAGTCCAAGTGGGTGCAAACAGCGGAAAGTGTCCCACAGCCAGTCGTCAACAAAGAAAGGGCGGCCATTGGTCTCATGAATCTGGTGGTCGTAGCCGCTGTAGTATTTCCCGTATTCAGAAATGTCAACCATTCGTTCACTGGCCCGATACAGGCAAGTGTAGAAAATTCGTTTCTGGCGCTCGGTTCCGCCTTCAACTTTTATTTGGTTTATTGCCGTTTCCCACAGCTGATAACTCTCGTTTTTCACTTGCTCGAAGCTTTTTCCTGAAGTTTCTTTTTGCAGGTTTTCTTTGGCCTGATCTTCAGAAATGAACGAAATCCCGATTTTTACAAAAAGTGGTTCGCTCAAATTTTTGTAGGTAATAAATGCTACCAGTTTCTTGCCAATCAGCTCTTTGGTATTAGGAATAAGCTTGTCTTGTTCGAAAATACCAGATTCAGCAAATGGCTTGCTAAGCTCCACATAAAAATACTGTTTAGTATCCTGATATTCTTCCCATCCGGAGAGGCTATTGTTGCCAATAATTTTGAATAAAGATTGATTGGACGACCTGAAAATCACATTGCACGAATCTTTTCTTCCGTAGTCGAATTTATACAAAACAGATCGTTCTGTGGTTGTCCAGCCTGCTGTAATGTCATGATCTTCAAGCAAGACCTGATGGAACCACGGATGAACCTGTTCCAGATCGTGATCGTAACCCTGGGCATTTTGCTCTCGCGAGGCGTTTATTTTTCCCTGCGTAGGCATCAGCTCGGTCACTACACCTTGCCGATATGCCGGCATATTAAACGCAAGTCCGAAAATTTTATCTGAAAGGTAACGGTCGTTAAGGCCGGGGCGGGTGACAGGGAATACCCGAACCATGCTGTGCGGCCTGTGTACAGTCGGATTTTTTGTCGTTAACAGGGTTGCAACGCTCCCGATATTTGGATCGACGTATTGAGTGTAATCATCCTGGGAATAGCTTGAAAATGTACCTTTGAGCCCTGAGACAATTAAAAATAAAGCGAGTAGAAAGCGGAGTTTCCTTAGCATCATTTCGAGATATTTAGTTGGTTATTTAATTGGTTAACTTCAAAAGCAAATTTAATTTATTGAAACTAATCCGCTTAAATATTTCTGGAATATCAATCAACCATTTTATAGCTTATGAGTAATGAGCCAGGTTTGTCTAAAATCTTGATTTCAATGCCTTCGGCCAATTCTTTGCCCGACTTAATAATTTTTGCACCACTATCTTCGTAAAATAGCTCATAATGAGCATCTTTAACAAGTCCGCCCAATTTGATGATCATTGAATCGTCAGTAAGTCGGTTTCGCCGGAAGGCCAAAATGATGCCGTCCTTTTGTTCAGGTCGGTTTAATTGATAAGCCGACCACGAGTTATCGTTAAAATAGCGCTTGTGTGGCGTCGTCAACGGGTAGTAATCTCCATAAAAGTATGGCTTAAGTCTCTCGAAATCAGCTATGTATTTTTGATAACTTTCAATGGGTTCGTTGTTGCTTCCGTTTACGCTCCAGTTTATAACTCCCAAGGCTCCAAGGCTCGATCTGAAATAATAACTTCCAGTTCGGTACAATGCCGTTCCATGAAGCGGCAAATAGTAATTCAAACCGAAGGTATGATTCTGGTATCCGGTTGAATTTTGTTCCAGATCAGTTCGCCAGAATGGGGTACTTCGCGATGTGGTTTCGAGGTCAATTCGTCTGCCTCCCGATGCACAATTGTCAATAATCATATTCGGAAAGCGTACGAGCAAACTATCCCAAAATGCGTAAAGACCTTCAATATATTTAGCCTCTTTCATCCCGATTCTATCTGCGGCATCGTTGTTTTTCCAATAAGGCATTGGGTCAAAATTGAAGTCCTGACGGTAATAATCTACGCCTTCTTTCCTGAAGAAGTCAGTAAGATAATCAGTTAACCACAGTCTGGCTTCGCGATTACTCAAATCAAATAAATAATTATCCGAATTTGTTTTATCCAGCATCCATTCCGGATGATCATTATAAAACTGAGTGCCTTTAATTACGCGTTCAGGTTCGAACCAAAGTAAAAATTTGGCATTGGCTGCGTGAGCCGCGTCCGAAATGGGTTTAAGTCCATTCGGAAAGCGTTCTTTATCGATGGTCCAGTTTCCAACATTTTCACCCCATCCACCTTTATCTTTATCCCATCCGCAACCAGTGTACCATCCGGCATCAATCCAGAAAAGATCGGGTTTGAGTTTAAATTGCTGGTACCTTTTTATGTGCGCCAAAGCAGCAGTTTCTGTCAGGCAGTTATGCACACTGCAAGGCATTGGCGAACCGTCCAATTCAAATGATACCGATAATGGGAGCTCCGGATTTTTACCATTTATTTTTCGGGTATGGTGGGCTAAACCAAATCTTCTGAATTGGTTGTGGCCTAAAATTTTATCGTCACCATTCCAAAATAAAAGGCAAATTTTTGGTGTACGAATTTCTTCTTTGGGCAATAACTTCAGGTGCATGTTTTCCATGCCTGATTGAAGCGACACCGATTTTTCATCATTTTGTGTAACGTTAGCAAACCATTTGCCAGTCCAGCCCACAGCAACAATAATTCCTTGTTTTGTTGGTACTTCAATATTGAAAAATGGAAATGCAGTGTTGTCTGACGAACGTCCTCCAGCGGGAGTTAAGTAAATACTTTTGCCAGTTTTCATTGGCTCGCTCATGTACTGAAAATCGTTCACTTCTGCATTGCTGCCTTTGGAGTGGTGAAGCGTAAAACTGCCGGTATCGGCACTAGCAAACGAGTAATCGATGGCATACGCTTTTTCGATAATTGGTGTATCTTTTCCTGATTGATTGCTAAAATTTAAGACCCATTCGATAGCCGGAAAATCGGTAAATAAAGTTAAGGTGCATTTTACCGAAAGACCTCCGGATGGTTCAGCATAAGTGAAAATAGAAATTTCAGAATTGGGCACCTTTGAATTCACTTTTTCTGCTTTAAACTTCCAGTTTTTAATGAATTTATCAGAGCTTTTCCCTCCATAAACAAATGAAAATGGTGGAATTTTTCCTTTCGCAAAATGCTCATTAACCCAATCTCGCATCTCTTTCGATGACGCTGGAATCTTAGACTGAGCATTTCCAACGAAGACTCCAATCGAGATAAATGCTATTAATAGTAAGATATTTTTCATGTGTATAGATTTTTGTAATAGTTCCTAAGATCTGCGTATTAGCAGAACTTATTTTTCAAAGTATGCAACGCATGGAATAGCCATTTATTCGCTTCGCGGATCTCACTTTGGTTAATTCATTTTTGCTTGGTGCGGACTTTAGCGCATATGGCTATTTTATTTTTTTTTATAGATAGTTTTGTCGCTGGTCTTTAGTGAATTACATTATATCTTATCATTAATGACGATGGTTTTTGAGGGATGGCAAATTCCAGTTTATTCATTAACTCGTGTCCGGTTTTAGTCAGAGTTAAATTGTAGTCTTCAAAATAAAGCTCATAATTTGCATCCTCTTTTAGTCCGCGGAGTTTAATCTCAATCGATTCATTGCGTGCATCGTTTCTGCGAAAAGCCAAAATAATTCCGTCATCTTGCTCTGGTCGATTTAATTGGTAGGCCAGCCATGCGTTGTCGCGTATATTTGCCGAGGTAAGTGGGTAATAATCGCCGTAAAAATAGGGCCGAAGTTTTTTGTAGTCCTGAATCCTTTTTTGAATGTCAGGAATTGATTCTGAAGCTTTTCCGGTTACTTCCCAGTTAGAAACCGCAGTGCCCCCCAAGCCTGACCTGAATGTGTAACTATCTGTTTTATAAATAGCAGTCCCGTGTATTGGTAAGTAGAAATTCAAACCATAGGTATGGCATTGATAACCATTCGGTTCGCCATATTGGTAATCGGTTCGCCAAAGAGGTGCACTTCTTGAAGTGGTTTCCAAATCGATACGTCGTCCGCCGGCTGCGCAATTGTCAATCAAGAGATTCGGAAAATGTTCGAGAAGGCTATCCCAAAACGTATAAAGACCTTCAATGTGCCTGATTTCGGACATTCCAATCCGATTGGGTTTGTCGTTTGCTTTCCAATACGGAAGTGGATCGAAATTAAAGTCTTGACGGTAATAATCGATTCCGTTTTTTTCGAGCAAGTTGATAATGTGTTTCGTTAGCCAGCTGAGTGCTTCTTTATTTCCCAAATTAAGTAGATAGTTGTCGCTCGTCGGAATTTTAATCAGCCATTCGGGGTGTTCGGTGTCCAGCTGGGTTTTTGGACGAACGCGCTCGGGTTCGAACCATACCATAAATTTTGAACCTACAGCGTGAGCTGCATCCGCAACAGGCTTCAAACCATTGGGGAAACGTTCTTTTTCAACGGTCCAGTTGCCCACATTTTGCCACCATTGTCCGTTTTCCTTTAATCCGTTGCACCCAGTGTACCATCCTGCATCTAGCCAAAAAAGTTCGGGTAAAATTCCAAACTGTTCATAACGTTTTATCAGAGCAACAGCCATTTCTTCGGTCAGGCATTCGTATTCGCCACAAGGAGCAGGGTCGCCGTAATCGAAACTTCCAGAGAGTGGATACTCGGCAAATCGGCCATTAATTTTTCTGGAATGATGCGACAAAATAAATTGTCGAAATTGATTGTGACCAACCATTCTATCGTTTCCTTTCCAGAAAAGCAGACATATTTTGGGTGTACGGATTTCTTCATTGGGAAGCAAAAATGTTTTCAGGGTTTCCATTCCAGATTTCAGAGAAACTGATTGCGGATCTTTCTGAGCAACATTGGCGAACCACTTTCCAGTCCAGCCAACGGCAACAACAATTCCCTGTTTACTAGGCATTTCGATATTAAAAAACGGGAAAGCTGTGTTGTCCGACGAACGTCCTCCAATCGGAGTCATGTAAATATCTTTATTCGTTCCAAGCGTTTCGTCGATGGGCAAAAAATCGCTTCGTTCTGCATTGCTTCCTTTAGAATGGTGCAAAATAAATTTGCCTGTGTCCTGGCTGGCAAACGAATAATCTATAGCATTTGCTTTTTCAATAATCGCCGAATTTTTTCCTGAGTTGTTACTAAAATTCAGAACCCACTCAATGGCTTGAAAATCTGTAAACGAAGTCAGCGTGCATTTTACTGAAAGTCCTCCGGATGGTTCGGTATAAGTGAAAATGGAAATTTCAGAATTGGGCTCCTTTGAATTCACTTTTTCTGCTTTAAACTTCCAGTTTTTAATGAATTTATCAGAGCTTTTTCCTCCGTAAACAAATGAAAATGGTGGAGTTTTCCCTTCAGCAAAATTTTGGTTAATCCAATTTTGGATTTCACTTGCAGATTGTGGCGTAAGAATAGCTAATGATGTATTTTTTTGTTGGCAGTTTTTTGTTTGACTGGAAAAGGTATAGTTTACCGAAAACAAAAAAAACAGCACAAATAATGCTGTATTTAAGCACAAAATTCTAGTTTGTTTGGTCATAGGTTAAATAATTTGATTGCAATTTACATTTAAAATGTATTCGTTAGCTTTAAATCAGCCAATCAAATTATTCAACGTTTTAAACACTTCTTACCCCTGCCGTGTTGGGAATATTTCTTTTTATCGGCTTAAATTTCAAACCATTCAGCAGTTATTTTTCTAAAGTTTTTTTCTTCTTTATGCCTGAAAATGTTTTCCTTCGGATAATACGTGTAATTAGCCGCGTATTGCTCGTGGTTTTCCACAATG
>DAOPZV010000064.1:0-1187 GCA_035353575.1 Prolixibacteraceae bacterium
TTAGTCTTTATACTCGTCCCAGCTTTTGATCGATAAATCTTCCATTTTGTAGCGGCACAATGCGTAAATGAAAGCACTTGCTACGCGGGCATTGGTAATCAGCGGAATGCTATAGTCGATGGCACTACGACGAATGGTGTACCCGTTGGTAATTTCGCGCGTTGTGTGGTCTTTCGGAATGTTGATAACCAGGTCGATTTTCTTTTCCTTGATGTATTCCAGCGTATTCGGCTGTTTGTCGGTTTCGTCGGGCCAATAAAGGCGGGTGGACTCTACCCCATTCTCAGCCAGGAATTTGTGCGTTCCACCCGTTGCAAACAGGTTGAAGCCGCGCTCCGCAAGCATTTTTGTGCTGGCAAGTAATTCAATTTTCGAGCGGGTTTCGCCGGACGAAATCAGGATGTTTTTCTTCGGAATAGAATAGCCTACCGAAAGCATCGACTTCAGGATAGCCTCGTAGAAGTTTTCGCCGATACAAGCCACTTCGCCGGTTGACGACATATCGACGCCCAAAACAGGGTCGGCATTCAGCAATCGGGCAAAAGAGAACTGCGCCGCTTTAACTCCAACATAGTCCAGTTCAAATAGCGATTTGTCTGGAGTCTGGAATGGAACATCCAACATGGCTTGAGTGGCAATTTCAATCAGGTTGTATTTCATAACTTTCGATACAAACGGGAAACTGCGCGATGCCCGAAGATTACACTCGATTACCTTGATATCATTGTCTTTAGCAAGCAACTGCATGTTGAATGGCCCGGTAATTTCGAGCGCTTTTGCAACTTTACGGGCAATTTTCTTAATCCGACGAATGGTTTCAACGTACAATTTTTGCGGAGGAAAAACGATGGTTGCATCGCCCGAGTGAACTCCGGCAAACTCAACATGCTCCGAAATCGCGTAAGCAATAACTTCACCATTTTTAGCAACAGCATCAATTTCAATTTCTTTTGCCTGCTCAATAAATTCAGAAACAACAACCGGGTGTTCTTTCGAAACTTTAGCTGCCAGATTGAGGAAGTGTTCCAACTGGTCTTTGTTCGAAACCACGTTCATAGCCGCTCCTGAAAGCACATAGGATGGGCGGATTAATACCGGGAAGCCAACTTCGTCAACGAATTGGTAGATGTCGTTGATACTGGTTAGTTCAGACCAACGTGGCTGGTCAATTTTCAGCGAATCGCACA
>DAOPZV010000064.1:1287-6441 GCA_035353575.1 Prolixibacteraceae bacterium
GCTTTATTTGACGATTTTAGCACCAGACGGGCAACCTGGAAATCAGAGAAACCTTCTTTTTTAGCCTGAAGCAGCAATTCTGTATCGAGCGATTCGAGCTTTGAATTTTTCTCAAGCTGAATCTTGGTTTTGTGAATATTCTGAAGTTTCTGAAGGAACCAGCGATCAATTTTGGTCTTTTCGTAGATCTGATCAATGGTGTAACCCTTGTTGAAAGCCTCTGCAATTGCGAAGATGCGCCGATCTGTTGGATGGATTAATTCTTCGTCGATTTGTTCGATGGTAATTTCTTCTTTGTTGGCTACAAAACCATGCATTCCGATACCGACCATTCGGATACCTTTTTGAATTGCCTCTTCAAATGATCGTCCGATCGACATGATTTCTCCTACAGATTTCATCGAACTTCCGAGGTTTTTCGATACGCCTGAGAACTTATTCAAATCCCAACGTGGTATCTTGCAAACGATATAATCAAGTGCCGGTTCGAATGCAGCTGTGGTAACTTTAGTTACTTGATTTTTAAGCTGGTGAAGGCCGTAACCTAAACCTAATTTTGCAGCTACGAAGGCCAGTGGATAACCAGTTGCTTTTGAGGCCAGCGCAGATGAACGCGACAGACGGGCATTTACTTCAATTACGCGATAGTCTTCCGAATATGGATCCAATGCATATTGAACGTTACACTCGCCCACGATTCCGATATGGCGGATAATTTTTATCGCAAGAGCACGCAGTTTGTGATATTCGGAGTTGGACAGCGTTTGTGATGGAGCAACAACGATGCTTTCGCCAGTGTGAATTCCAAGCGGGTCGAAGTTTTCCATGTTACAAACCGTGATACAGTTGTTGAAACGGTCGCGAACCACTTCGTATTCCACTTCTTTCCAGCCTTTGATCGATTCTTCAACCAAAATCTGAGGTGAATATGTAAAAGCTTTCGAAGCCAATGTTTCGAGTTCTTTGTCGTTGGCGCAAAAGCCTGAGCCCAAACCGCCAAGCGTATAGGCAGCGCGGATAATGATTGGGTAACCGATGGTTTTAACTGCTTCTTTGGCTTCCTGCATGTTGACGCAAGCAATGCTGCGCGGAGTTTTCACATCGATCTCAGCAAGCTTTCCGGCGAATATTTCACGGTCTTCGGTATCAATAATGGCTTGAACCGGTGTACCAACCACTTTTACGTTGTATTTTTCGAGTACTCCGCTTTTGAAAAGCGCAACCCCACAGTTTAGCGCCGTTTGGCCGCCAAATGCCAGCAAAATGCCATCCGGTTTTTCCTTGATAATAACCTGCTCCACAAAATATGGAGTAACAGGAAGGAAGTAAATGCGGTCGGCAATGTCTTCCGAAGTCTGGATTGTGGCAATGTTCGGGTTTATCAAAACCGTTTTAACATTTTCCTCTTTCAGCGCTTTGAGTGCCTGAGATCCCGAATAGTCAAATTCGCCGGCCTCACCAATTTTCAACGCGCCAGAGCCGAGTACGATTACTTTTTTAATGTCTGTATTTATCATGATGTCTTTATAGTTTCAAGTTCAAAGTTTCAAGTTCCAGGTTTTCCGTTCTCCTATCTTCGGACTCCGGATTTCTGACTTTTTACTTTTTCGTCTTTTTATACTCAATCACATTATTAATGAAATCGTCAAATAAAAATTCAGTGTCAACCGGTCCGCTGCAAGCTTCCGGGTGAAACTGAGATGAGAAAAATGGTTTTGTTTTGTGGCGAATTCCTTCGTTTGTATCGTCATTTACGTTAGTGAACAGTGGTTCCCAGTCAGACGGAAGCGTTTTTGTATCAACTGCGTAACCGTGATTTTGCGAAGTGATGAAACAACGGTCAGTTCCTTGTAGCAGAACAGGCTGGTTGTGGCTGCGGTGACCAAATTTCAGTTTATATGTTTCAGCTCCGGCCGCACGTGCCAGCAACTGGTTACCCAAACAAATACCCATGATCGGTTTTTCAGCATCCATGGTTTTGCGGATGTTTGCAACGGTAGCATCGCACAACGCAGGGTCGCCAGGTCCATTCGAAAGGAAGATCCCATCGAAATCTTCTTTGGTGAAATCGTAGTCCCATGGAACGCGAATCACGGTTGCGTTGCGGTTGAGCAGGCAACGAATGATGTTGTATTTTACTCCACAATCAACCAAAACCACGCGGTGGTCGCCATTTCCGTAAACTTCCACCTTGTCGGTACTGGCAACAGCAACCAGGTTTTCTTTATTTGGATCATAAAATTCAATTGGTTGGTCGTCAAATTCAATTTTACCCAGCAACGAACCTTTTACGCGGATAATTTTGGTAAGTGCACGGGTATCAATTCCGAATATTCCCGGAACTTTATACTCTTTCAACCAGTCGCCCAGGCTTTTAATAGCATTCCAGTGGCTGTATTCAAACGAGTAGTCTGAAATAATTAATCCGGTAATATGAATTTTGTTCGACTCGTAGAAGTCCTCAATTCCTTCAGTCTGTGAGTCGCTTGGCACACCATAGTTCCCAATCAGGGGGAAGGTTGAAACAAGGATCTGACCCGTATATGAAGGATCTGTTAAACTTTCGGGATATCCAGTCATAGCAGTGTAAAAAACCACTTCACCGGCTACCGATTTTTCGTATCCGAACGACTTTCCTTCAAAGGTTGTCCCGTCTTCAAGAATCAATCTGACTTTTCTAAACTGTGTCATCATTGCGTTGCTAAATATTAAAAAAAATGCGCTTGCTACGGCTGTAGGGCAAACGCATGGTTGTTATCTCTTGTTAAACAAACTCTTTTCTTTATGTACTTCCCGATTTTCAACTTGTGTCTTTTCAAGTGTCAATTCGTTTTTAACGTTTATTTCTGCGACAAAAATAGAAATTATTTCTGAAAAAAAAGTTCGTATTCAATATTTATTGCATATTTTTGCACCGAAAATGAATATTTATTCAAAATGAAAAATCGCACGAAACGACAATTAGCCATTAAGCAGGCTATTCTAAACAGCCGGATCAGCAGTCAGGATGAACTTTTGCGCATCATGAAAGATCAGGGTTTCGAATTGACCCAGGCTACACTTTCGCGCGATTTGAAGATTTTGAAAGTTGCCAAGGTTTCTGATAAAGCGCTGGGGTATGTTTATGTAATTCCTGAAGGTGTTTCTACAGAAAATCAAAAGGAGAACTCACGCATCAGCTTTCTGGCCGACGGTTTCAGAAATATTCAGTTTTCAGGAAATCTGGCTGTGATTAAAACCATGCCCGGCTATGCAAACAGTATTGCTGTGGTAATTGATAATGCCGAACCGTATGAGATTTTGGGAACCATAGCTGGCGACGATACTATTTTAGTTATTATGCGTGAAGGCGTTTCGCAAAGCGATTTGATAAACAGCCTTATTTTATTGATGCCTTCGCTTGAGGATAAAATTGGCTAAAAACAAACAGAATTAAATTAAAGAAGGGTTGTTCGGATATTCAGTTGAATGTTGCGAAAATGATTTTCCGGACAGAATGAAATAACAAATTAAAGGGTGTTAAAAAAGTTAGAAAGAAAATGAAAGATTTGAAAGATATTCAGGTACTGGTTGCCACCGAAGAACATCTGAAATATGTTGATCAGGTGAACGATGCCATCGATATTGCATCGAAAGAACGCGGAACCGGTATTGCGCGTCGTACGCACGAGTATATTGCTGATAAAATGCTTGCAGGCAAAGCAATTATTGCTCTTGAAAACGGGGACACGTTTGCAGGTTTTTGCTACATCGAAACCTGGGGAGCTAAAAGCTTCGTTGCAAACTCCGGATTGATTGTTGGCAAGGAGTATCGCGGAGTTGGTCTTGCCACGGAAATTAAACGAAAAGCATTTGCATTGTCGCGCCAGAAATTTCCGGAAGCTAAAATATTTGGCTTGACAACCGGTTTAGCCGTAATGAAAATCAATCACGAATTGGGCTATCGTCCGGTTACCTTTTCTGAACTGACCGACGATGAAGAATTCTGGAAAGGCTGCCAAAGTTGTGTAAATTACGATATTTTGACCCGCACCGGAAAAAGCAAGTGCCTCTGTACGGGAATGTTGTTTGATCCGGCTTGGGAGAAAGAAAAGAAAGAAGAGAAAAAGCAGAACGGCTGGGCAATTAAAGATACCTTGCTCGATATTATCAATAAGCTGAAACCAAACAAAAATGGTTCGCAATCGAAAAAAGAACATGGTTTTTCACTTTTTAAAAGTAAAAGCAAAGCATAAACGATGGCTCCTGACATTTTTTTCAGGATTATTTTCTCGAGTAATCTGGTCTTCAGCAAGCCAGAAAAGCGGTTCGTAAGCAATTGGTTGATTGGTTTACTGAATCGCATAAAATGTAAGTGTAGTAAAATTGTAAGTTTTAAAACGGTTCCGTTAGTGAGTCATCGTTTTTTATTTAGCAAATTTATTTTAAGAAATATATCATGAAGGATAAAGTAGTTTTAGCATTCAGCGGAGGATTAGATACGTCATATTGTGCAAAATATCTTTCGATTGAAAAAAATTTAGAAGTTTATACAGCTATAGCCAATACGGGTGGTTTCAATGCAACCGAACTCGAAGTAATTGAGAAAAAAGCATATCAGCTTGGAGCTGTAAAACACGTTGCACTCGATGTAACCAACTCGTATTACGAAAAAAGTATTAAATACATGGTGTTCGGAAACGTTCTTCGAAACAACACCTACCCCATTTCAGTTAGTTCAGAACGCGTATTTCAGGCCATTGCCATTATAGAATACGCTAAGAAAATAGGTGCAAAATACGTGGCTCACGGAAGTACCGGAGCTGGAAATGACCAGGTTCGCTTCGATCTTACTTTCCAGATTCTGGCTCCTGAAATCGAAATCCTCACGCCTACCCGCGATTTGGAACTGAGCCGTCAGGAAGAGATTGACTACCTGAAAGCGCATGGAGTTGAAGCTGACTGGAAAAAGATGGATTACTCTATCAACAAAGGACTTTGGGGAACCAGCGTGGGCGGAAAAGAAACGCTGAAATCGAACCTGACTTTGCCTGAAGAAGCTTATCCGTCGCAATTGACCGCCACTGAAGAAAAAGAAATCAGCATCGATTTTGTGAAAGGCGAACTGAAAGCTGTTGACGGCGTGAGTTACGAAAATCCGGTGGATGCCATCAA
>DAOPZV010000064.1:6541-18644 GCA_035353575.1 Prolixibacteraceae bacterium
GTGATGCGCGACATCGAAAAATTCCTCGAACATTCGCAGGAAACTGTGACCGGGAAAGTAATCATCAAGCTCAAACCATACAATTACGTTTTGGTTGGCGTTGAATCAGATCACGATTTGATGCGCTCGGAATTTGGTCAGTACGGCGAAAAGAATTCAGCATGGACCGCCGACGATGTGAAAGGCTTCACCAAAGTGCTTTCTACTTCGTTGAAGATTCACAATTCGGTAAATAAGTCATTCTAAGAAGACCGGAGTCAGAAGACCGGAGACCGGAAAGTCGCTCCCTGAGCGCGAAGCAGTCGAAGGGAGAATCAAAAGGCTGGAGTCTGTACTCTGAAGTAAAAACTAGAATTTAAAAATTGAAAATGATCAAAGTTGGAATAATAGGTGGTGCGGGATACACAGCAGGAGAACTGATCCGGATTTTGCTATACCACCCTCAGGCAGAAATAACTTTTGTTCAGAGCAGCAGCAACGCCGGAAATTTGCTTTCGGATGTGCATACCGATTTGCTGGGCGACACCGAGATCCGGTTCTGTGCCGAAGCTGACTTTTCGACCATCGATGTTGCCTTTTTCTGCATGGGCCACGGAAAATCGAAAGAATTTTTAGCAAAAAATACTTTGCCTGAAAATGTCAAAATCATTGATTTGAGCCATGACTTCAGGCTGAAACGCGAAGGAAACGACTTCGTGTACGGTTTGCCTGAGTTGAATCGTGACCTGATCAAAAAATCAAATAAAATTGCCAATCCCGGCTGTTTTGCAACTGGCATCCAATTGGCTGTTTTGCCTTTGGCAGCGGCTGGTTTGTTGAAAAATGAACTGCATGTTAACGCCATTACGGGTTCGACTGGCGCAGGACAGGCACCGAGCGAAACATCGCATTTTAGCTGGCGAAATAACAACTTGTCGGTTTACAAAGCTTTCGAGCATCAGCATCTGGGTGAAATTGGCCAGAGCTTCAAACAGCTTCAGCCCGATTTCACGCATGCAATCAATTTTATACCGGTCCGCGGAAACCATACCCGAGGCATTTTTGCCTCAGTTTATACCCAATTTGATGGTTCTTTAGAAGAAGCCACCAAGCTCTATCAGGATTATTACGCATCGCACCCGTTTGTACAGGTGAGCGCCAAAAATCCCGATTTGAAACAAGTGGTAAACACCAACAAAGCAATTGTTTACCTCGAAAAACATGGAAATAAACTGATGATCCTTTCGGTAATCGACAATTTACTGAAAGGTGCCTCCGGACAGGCCGTTCAAAACATGAACCTCATTTTTGGACTGGAAGAGACCACTGGCCTGAATTTGAAAGCAGTAGCTTTTTAAAGCTAGTAGCTAGCTGCCAGCGGCTAGCTACTGGCAAAACAAATCTCACAATTACTCAAAAATGAATCTTTTCAACGTATATCCTTTACTTGACATTACTCCTGTAAAGGGCCAAAATTGTTATATCTGGGACGAAAACGGAACCCAGTATTTAGATTTATATGGCGGACATGCCGTAATTTCAGTTGGTCACTCTCACCCACACTATGTAAAGAGAATTAAGGATCAGCTCGATCAAATCGGATTTTACTCCAATTCAGTGCAAATACCGCAGCAAAAGGAGCTTGCCGAAAAATTAGGAAAAGCGTGTGGTTATCCCGATTACCAGTTATTCCTGATTAATTCTGGTGCTGAGGCCAACGAGAATGCAATAAAGCTGGCTTCCTTTGCCACAGGGCGGAAGAAAATTATTTCTTTCAGCAAGTCGTTTCACGGGCGTACTTCGGCGGCAGTAGCGGTTACCGATAATCCTAAAATTGTTGCGCCGGTAAATGCAACCTCTAATGCAGTTATTTTGCCTTTCAATGATATAAATGCGCTTGAAGAACAGTTGAAAACCAACGAAATTGCAGGTGTCATTATCGAAGGAATTCAAGGGGTTGGTGGTATTCGTGTGCCTGATACTGAATTTCTAGTCGGAGCTGAAAAACTATGCAAACAATACGGTACTTTGCTTATTTTGGATGAAATTCAATCGGGCTACGGCCGCAGCGGTAAATTCTTTGCACACCAATACACTTCGGTAAAACCAGATTTGATTACCGTAGCTAAAGGAATGGGTAATGGGTTCCCGGTTGGAGCTCTGTTAATTTCGCCAGAAATTAAGCCCTGGTTTGGCATGTTGGGAACCACTTTTGGTGGTAATTACCTGGCTTGTGCCGCAAGTTTAGCCGTTCTGGAAATAATGGAAGAAGAGAAGTTAGTTGAAAATGCAGCAGAAGTTGGTGAATATCTGATCAATAAGCTTAAGGCTGTGTCAGGAATTAAAGAGGTTCGCGGACTTGGTTTAATGATAGGTTTAGAATTCGAGCAACAAATTAATGACATTCGTCATGTTTTATTAAAAAAACATCATATTTTTACCGGCGTTAGCGGAACAAATACAATTCGATTGTTGTCTCCATTAACTTTGACAAAGCAACAAGCTGACACATTTGTTGACGCATTGCTTGAAACGCTTAAAAATTAAAATGCGGCATGATTGACCAGAGAATCACGATTATTGGCGGTGGAAATTTAGGTGGCGCAATTGCTTTTGGCCTCATAAAGTCAAAACAGATTGAGCCTTCGGCCATAACGGTAACCCGACGCCGGTTGAATTTGCTTGATAAGCTGAAAGAAGAAGGCGTAAACATTACCAGCGACAATGTTGAAGCTGCTAAAGATGCTGATATCATTATTTTAGCGATTAAACCTTACCAGGTTCTGGCTATTGTTGATGAAATTTTACCTGTTCTTAAACTAAGTCAAATTGTTATTTCGCTGGTTGCTGGAGTGGGACTTCAGAAGTTAGAAGAATCCATCGGTTTAAGAGCATTGATATTCAGGGCTATGCCGAACACTGCAATCGCAATTCAGGAATCGATGACCTTGATTTCAACGAATGTGAAGTCAGAAGAATCAAGAAATCTTGTAGTTAAAATTTTCAATCAGCTTGGGGAAACGCTCATTATTTCAGAAGAACTGATGGCTGCAGCAACAGTTTTAGCATCGTGCGGCATTGCCTATGCGTTGAGGTACATGCGTGCTGCTATGCAAGGGGGAATCGAGATTGGTTTTGGTGCTGAGATGGCTCAGTTTATTACAGCACAGACCGTAAAAGGCGCAACCGGGTTGATTCTGGAATCTGGTCGCCATCCGGAGCAGGAAATCGACAAAGTAACTACCCCTCGGGGTATTACCATCACCGGACTCAATGAAATGGAACACAAGGGATTCAGTTCTTCTTTGATTCAGGGGATTATTGCTTCTTTCAACAAAATTGAAAAAGGCTAATCGAATACAAGTTGGAAACAAATTTTAGATATAACAAAATCACTGTCAAAGTTGGCAGTAACGTTCTAACTAAGTCTGATGGTACATTAAATGATGCCAACATTTTTCATATCGTCGATCAGATTGCGGCGTTGTGGCAGGAAGGCGTAGAAATTGTCCTTGTGTCGTCGGGAGCTGTTGCCGCCGGGCGTGGTGAAATTGGAAATGGACGTAAACTTGATACGGTGTCGGCCCGACAATTGTGGTCGGCAGTTGGCCAGGTTAAAATGATCAATAAATGGGCAAAAGGGTTCAGCAGATACGGAATTGTTTGTGCCCAGGTGTTGACTACCAAAGAAAATTTCAGCGACAGGGTTCATTACCTGAACATGAAAAACTGTATTTCGACACTGATTGAAAACAAGGTTATCCCGATTGTAAATGAAAACGATACGATTTCTGTTACCGAATTGATGTTTACCGATAATGACGAGCTTTCAGGATTGATTGCTTCGATGGAGAACTCGGAAGCGCTAATTATCTTAAGCAACATCGATGGTATTTACGACGGTTCGCCTGATTTGCCTGAATCGAAAGTCATTCGGGAAGTCACGGCCAAAAGCAAGCCTCTTAACGAAGCCATTTCTACTAGTAAATCCAGTTTCGGGCGTGGGGGAATGCTGACAAAATACAGCATTGCCAAAAAAGTTGCCCGCGGTGGAATCAATGTACACATTGCCAATGGAATGAAAGAAAATACGTTGCAGAAAATCATGGACCCTTCGTTTGATTTGGTGCATACAGTTTTTCTTTCGGCCAAACGAAAGTCTTCGAATGTCAAAAAATGGATTTCGTATTCCGAAAGCTTTGCCAAAGGCGAGTTGGTTGTTAACGATGGAGCCCGGAAAGCACTTCTAGCAGAGCAAGCTTCAAGCCTTCTGCCAATTGGAGTTATTTCAATTGAAGGAACTTTTGAAAAAGGCGACCTTGTTAAAATAAAAGACGATGCCGGAAATTTGATTGGAATTGGTAAAACTGAGTATAACTCGGAAAGGGCAGAAAAATTAATTGGAAATAAAAATAAAAAGGCCATAATTCATTACGATTATTTGTATATTATGGAATAAAATTTTGACTCAGGATTTATTATGTATATATACCCTTTTTAGATACCCCTTAAATTGCCTTCTTTAGGCATCTAATAACCTGAGTTATCTTCCCCCTTCCTCCCCTCATGGAAGGGGGTTCTTTTTTAATGGGAATTGAATTTAGTGGCATAAATATGATGAGAACAGAGCTACGTTTTTAATGATTTTGAGTGTAGAAACCAGATAAAATGAATTTAAAATGACAATGAAAGAGCAACTTAACGCTGTGTTGCAGGCAAGTAGGAAACTAAATTTAGTCTCGGTTGAAACAATAAATAAAGTACTATCTGAAGTTGCAGAAGCTGCAATTGATAACACCGAATTTATTTTGTCGGAAAACGCTAAGGATTTGGGCAGAATGGAGTTTACTGACCCAAAATACGACAGGCTGATGTTAACTGCCGATCGTATTAAAAGTATTGCTGCCGACATTCGAAATGTAGCTTCGCTCCCCTCTCCTCTTGGGCGGATATTGGGTGAGACTATCCGACCCAATGGATTAAAAATTACAAAACTATCGGTTCCTTTTGGAGTAATCGGGATTATATATGAAGCTCGGCCAAATGTGACCCTCGATGTTTTTTCGTTATGTCTTAAATCAGGAAACGCATGCGTGTTAAAAGGAGGAAGCGACGCAAACGATTCGAATCAGGCTATTGTAAAGGTTATTAAAGAAGTGCTTGTGAAGAATAACCTTGACGAAAACACATTGGCATTGTTGCCTCCCGATAGAGAAGCAACATCGCAGCTATTACACGCTCACGGATACGTTGATTTAATTATTCCGCGGGGCTCTCAGAACCTTATTAATTTCGTTCGTGAAAATTCTTCCATTCCGGTAATCGAGACAGGTGCCGGAATTTGCCATACGTACTTTAACGAATTTGGCGATTTGGGCAAAGGAAAAGAAATAATAAACAATGCAAAGACTCGTAGGCCAAGTGTTTGCAATGCGCTCGACTGCGTTTTAATTGACCAAAACCGGCTTGCTGATTTACCTCAGTTAGTAGAAATGCTTCCTGAAAGCAATGTCATCATTTATGCTGACTCAAAAGCTTACCAGGCGCTGGATGGCAAGTATCCTGCCCAACTTTTGCAGCACGCAACTGAAGAATCATTCGGAACAGAATTTTTATCGTATAAAATGGCAGTCAAAACAGTGGGCAGTTTAGCTGAAGCTCTTGATCACATTGCCAATTACGGATCAAAACATTCAGAAGCAATAATTTCTGACGATCCGGAGTCATTGGAACTATTCAGAAAATCAGTTGACGCTGCGGCAGTGTATTGCAATGCCTCCACAGCTTTTACAGATGGCGCACAATTTGGTTTGGGAGCCGAAATTGGAATCTCAACTCAAAAGCTTCACGCACGTGGTCCAATGGCTCTTGAGGAGCTTACAAGCTATAAATGGATCATTGATGGGGATGGACAAATCAGGCCAAAATAAACGTGAAAAAGGTGGCGTGTCAAAATATAAAAGAAAAAAATACACTTATATTTACGCTATCAATAAAGTTGATTTATTGAACTTAAAATCAACTAATTAGTTTTTAATAAATACGAATAATGAGACAATTTACCTCAGTCCACGATCTAAACAATCTGGATGAAGCTTTGAAATTGGCTTTTGAACTTAAAAAATCGCCATACAAATACCAGGAATTGGGCAAAAACAAAACGCTTTTACTTGTTTTCTTCAATTCGAGTTTGCGCACACGCCTCAGTACGCAAAAAGCCGGGCTAAATTTAGGCATGAATGTTATTGTATTCGATATCAACGAAGGTGGATGGAAGCTGGAAACTGAGCTTGGCGTAGTTATGGACGGCGACAAACCCGAACACATTCGGGAAGCTGTTCCGGTTATTGGCCGCTATTGCGACATAATTGGTGTACGTTCTTTTGCTCGTTACGAGAATAAG
Source organism: Prolixibacteraceae bacterium (assembly GCA_035353575.1). Lineage (GTDB taxonomy): Bacteria > Bacteroidota > Bacteroidia > Bacteroidales > Prolixibacteraceae > Aquipluma. Next base: position 12,924 of record DAOPZV010000064.1, read on the forward strand.
GAAGATGACTATCAGGAAAAAATACTGCAGCAGTTTATCGACTATTCCGGTGTTCCGGTTGTAAGCATGGAAGCAGCAACACGACACCCGCTTCAATCGTTTGCCGACCATTTAACCATCGAAGAATACAAAACCAAGGCTCGCCCGAAAGTTGTTCTGAGTTGGGCTCCGCATCCAAGAGCGTTGCCGCAGGCTGTTCCAAACTCGTTTGTAGAATGGATGCGCGCGGCTGACTATGAAGTCGTTGTAACTCATCCTGAAGGATATGAATTGGCTCCTGAGTTTATGGGTGATTTGAAACCCGAATACGACCAAATGAAAGCCTTTGAAGGTGCCGATTTTATTTATGCAAAGAATTGGGCTTCATTTACAAACTACGGCCAGATTTTGTCAAAAGATCGTTCGTGGACCGTTTCTGAGCGACAAATGGCAGTAACAAACAACGCTAAATTTATGCATTGTCTCCCGGTTCGCCGCAATATGATTGTTGCCGACGAAGTTATCGACGGGCCAAATTCGATAGTTATTCCTGAAGCCGAAAACCGTTTGTTCTCAGCCCAGGCAGTGTTAAAAATGATGTTGGACGAATTAAAATAAACTCATTCATATTTTTTATGGAAAGATTGACCATTGTAAAAGTTGGTGGGAAGGTTGTTGAAGAGAAAGAATCACTTGATCTGCTATTGAATCATTTTTCGCAGATTCGTGGCAAACGAATACTTGTGCATGGAGGCGGGCGTTTGGCCACTACCCTTTCCGAGAAACTCGGTATTGAAACAAAGATGGTCGATGGCAGGCGAATTACCGACGAAGCAACGCTCGACGTTGTAACAATGGTTTACGCAGGATTAGTAAATAAAAAGATCGTGGCTGGGTTACAAGCCCGTGGATGCAACTCAATCGGGCTAACAGGTGCCGATCTTAATCTCATCGAGGCCAGAAAGAGACCGGTTAAAGATATTGACTACGGATTTGTTGGAGATATAATGGGTGTCAGCACTTCGGAGTTGAGACTACTACTAAATGAGGAAGTTGTTCCAATCGTTGCTCCAATTACCCATGATAGTCGTGGCCAGCTCTTAAATACAAATGCCGATACTATTGCTGCCGATTTAGCAATTGAGCTTTCAAATTATTTCAGCGTCAATCTTTTCTATTGTTTTGAGAAAAAAGGAGTTTTACTGAATTCTGAAGATGAAAATTCGGTGATTTCAGAATTAACTTATAACCGCTTTAAAGAACTTCAGGAAGAAGGCGTAATTAAAGAAGGCATGATTCCTAAACTCGACAATGGATTTAACGCAATGAGAAATGGAGTTAGCCAGATTTTAATTACAAATCCGAACCTAATAGCTATGGCAAGAGGTACCCGACTTAGCTTAAAAGAAGATTAAAATTCTATATTTCATTAAAGAAAATCCGGTCATGCAAACCGGATTTTTTTATTCCTTTTTAGCAGGAGAAAATATGACAAAAAATAAGTTCTAACTTGCTGAAAAATAAATGGCTATCACTAAAACTTTTTTTTGCCACTTTCGTTAATGTAACTGTATTTAGAAGCAGAAAAAAGTTAAAAGAGAAAATAAGAGGTTAGTAAAGTGGTGATTGGTTTTTTAGTGTGGATTGATTGTGTGAATTGGAAGAACCGTTTCAGATATTGATTTGAAACGGTTTCTTGTTTTTATCAGATTTCTTTGAATTGACAAAGATTTATTAAACAAATTTTATCCGACTTTGTCAGGAAAATTATAAATTCGTGGCGCAATTAAAAAACTTGTTGTCTAAAGTCGCTGGAGCTATTTTCAGAACTTAGTAACTTGATTTGTAAATTGACTCGGGGTGTAGCACAGTTGGCTAGCGCGCCACGTTCGGGACGTGGAGGTCGGAAGTTCGAGTCTTCTCACCCCGACATTTTTGAGAATTAAAACATACTAAAAGACCGCAAAATATTGATTTTGAGGTCTTTTTGATTTTTTAACATTTCAAAATAAACCACTTCATATCAGATTGTATGTGAACTATCCGGTGACCTTTTAAAGTTTTTATATTTGGTTCACGAATGTTGTAATAATTAATTGATTAACAAATTGTTACAAACATTTTAGGTGATGGATTTTGATGTTTTTTGATTCGATTTCGAATTAAATTTTATTAAAACCGGTGACCTTTTTTCAATTATAAATATTAAAAGGGAAAAATCATGGAAAAAGTAACTTTAGGAATTCATTTTGTACTACGTACTAATAAGATTAACAATGGATTAGCTCCAATTTATGCAAGAATTACAGTGAATTCAAAACGCTGCGAGCTTTCTGTCAAACGTAGTATTTTAAGCAGTGCATGGAATGTTGGCAAAGGAATGGCTAAACCAAGTTGTCCAGAAAACAAACAATTGAACTCGTATTTGGAGCAAATTCGAAAAATGATGGTTGAAGCATATCAGGACCTTGTAATTAGCAAACAAGTTGTCACCGCAGAAGCTATCAAAAACAAATTTTATGGTTTAGATATTTCTGATATGACTTTGATTAAGTTAATTGATTATCACAATTTAAACTGCAAGGAAACTCTCCGTTGGGGAACGCTAAAAAATTACTACACAACAAAAAAATATATCGAGCTATTTTTAAAACAGAAACATAGGACAAGCGACATCTTTTTAAAGAGCCTTAATTATAAATTCTTAATGGATTTCGAATATTTTATGCGCAACTATCAACCAGAAGACTTTCATTCACCGATGGGTAATAATACTGTAATGAAGCATATTGAAAGGTTGAGAAAAATGATAAAAATGGCTATGCGATATGAATGGCTTGAAAAGGATCCTTTTGCTGCTTTTCGGCAAAAGTTTCACCACGTTGAAAGGGGTTATCTTTCTGAAGAAGAATTGAAAATTATCGAGGAAAGAGATTTTTCAATATCCAGGCTAAAGTATATCAAGGACCTATTTGTTTTCGCGTGTTATACTGGTTTTGCTTATGTTGATGTGATGAAGCTGACACCAAATGATATACAAATCGGGATAGATAAAAAGATGTGGATTTTCACCAAAAGGGAAAAGACAGATAATCCAGTTCGGATTCCACTATTGCCAAAACCTTTGGAAATAATAAATGAATATAAGACAGATATCCAAGCAGTCAGTCATGGTCGCCTCTTCCCTCCTATTTCTAATCAGAAATTAAATAGCTATCTGAAGGAGGTTGCAGACATTTGTGGAATAAAGAAAAACCTAACATTCCATTTGGCAAGACACACATTTGCAACGACGGTGACTTTGTCCAATGGGGTTCCAATAGAATCAGTCAGTAAAATGCTTGGACATTCATTGATCTCGACCACTCAGATTTATGCTAAAGTCGTTGAAAAAAAGCTGGGTGAAGATATGGACATGTTAAACGAGAAACTGAAAAGCAAGAAGGATAATCAAAGAAATGAGAGTAACGCTAAAGCATGTTAATGATACCCCGCTGCTATTTTCTCACAAATTTATTGATCGCTTCCCGGAAAAGTCAAGGGTCTGATAAACGCCATTTTATTTTTTGTTGCCTGGCAAACTATCGAATGGCGCCCTTGACTACAATCCGGTCTGCTCAAAATTCCGGGTTCAAAATTAACCGGCGGGCCAGACCTATCCAGAGATTTACTCAGGAGCCAAAATAAGCCTCCAGGGCAGGAGCAAAAAATAATGAAACCAGATAAATTAATTTACAAGGTAAGAATCACGGCCGGACTGGCGGATCTGGCTTACCGTTCAAAGCTGATTTGGATAACAGGTGTTCTTGGAACAGATCATGCTTTGCAAACGGCTATTTTCTGGGCAGAGTCCTATTGGTATCCGGATTGGCTGACTATTGAAGTTACACCTTTAACCAAGGACTTTTGTCCGGTTTCCTCTCCTATGGTATTCAAACGCCAGTTTCCAACTTTCTTTCAGGCCAAAGAGACCTCGATATGCATTGAATCTGAATAAGCAGAATCTACAATGGAAATCCCTGCTGCCAGTTCATTTCGTTTGCTTCGCACTTCATCAACAAGCCTCGGTCAACAGGGAAAGCGTAACCTTTTCAGGATTTAGAAATGCTTTTCCAGGCAAAAACCTAACTAAATTTAGTCATCCTGAAAAGTCCACCCTTTCCTGTTTTATAAGTCAGCGTCATACTTTCAATCCGCTAAAAAAATGACGCCCAATTTTAAATATTCGTTGTAATCGGTTGATTTTGATTTGCTTTGGCGCAAATTGACACTTTCAGGATTTGGCTGGTTGACTTACCTTTAGAAGACAGCAAATGACCGTGCGGGAGGTTGAGCAAGTTTATGTTTTGGTAATACCAAAACGATTGTTTCATCCCGCTGGTCTAATTAAAAAGGTTCAAAATAGTAGAAACATCAGAAAATGAAAACAGGAAACAAAACAGGACGTCCAGCAAAAGCAGCTGGACGAAAAAAAGGGTATTGTGTCAGCCTGAAGATGGATACTCAACAGTATTATACCCTGAAAGCCAAAGCCCGGGAAGCTGGAATCTCCATCAGTGAATGTATTCGGCAATCGGTAATGGAAGGCACTATCAAACAAAGATTAAATCCGGAGACGCTCGATTTGATCCGAAAGCTTTGCGGAATAGCCAACAATCTGAACCAGGTCGCACGAAAGGCGAATACAGGTGGGTATGAAAATGCCCGAAAGGAAAACCTTCAACTGTCAAGTCAAATCCGTCAACTGGTCAACAGCATTCGCCATGATGGCTAAGATCGTCAAAGGTCAGGATTTTGGAGGAGTAGTGAACTACATTCTGAATCCGCAAAAGAGAGCAGAGATTCTGGATAGCAATGGAATAATGCTTGAGGACAGCCATGCTATTGTTGAGAGTTTTAACATCCAGTCAGAATTAAACCCTCGCCTGTCGAAATTCGTTGGCCATATCTCTTTAAATTTTTCAGTTCAGGATATGGAAAGGCTTACAAATCAGTTAATCGTTCAGATTGCCGCAGACTACATGAACAGAATGGGAATAATAAATACCCAATACCTGATTGCCCGGCACTATGACAAAGAACATCCTCATGTTCACCTCGTGTTTAACAGAATTGATTACAATGGTGAAACAATCTCAGATCGAAACGACCGGATTCGAAGTTCAAAGATTTGTAAGGAACTAACCAGAGAGTACAAGTTGTATTTTGCGCCAGGGAAAGAGAAAGTGAAAGAAAACAGGTTAAAAGAACCGGATAAAACCAGGTACGAGATTTACTACAAATTGAAGGAAAGCGTTTCCAGGTGCCAAAACTGGAATCAGCTCGCAGAAACGTTGAACAACCAGGGAATAAAAGTAAGTTTCAAATGCAAAGGAAAAACCAAAGAAATTCAGGGCGTCATCTTTGAGAAGAACGGATACTCGTTTAGCGGATCAAAAGTGGATCGTCAGTTCAGCTTTTCCAAGACCAGTTACCAACTGCTCCTGAATCAGCAAAAGACTTTACAAAACACAAATCAACCCGGACAAACTCTATCGAGTCAATCAAAACTTATTCTTACCGGAATTTTAAATCAGTGGCAGAAGCAGTCAGATTACCAGAAACAGAAAGAAAAGAAAGCGGCATTGTTGAAGCAGCAGCAGAAAAACCGAGGCTTTAGAAGGTAGCATTTTAGGCGATAACAAAAATCAGAAACTCAAAAAAGGAAAACCATGGGAAACAACAATTTAATGCTTACAGAGA
>DAOPZV010000065.1:0-18532 GCA_035353575.1 Prolixibacteraceae bacterium
ATCAGCCAGACACACCTATTTTACTACGTTTTGCGAAGTTTTGGCTCATCCCGAGTCAAAACAAAAACAACTCATAACATCTTTAATTTAATTGATTAAACGTTTCAGATACATTCAAATCCTGACAACAGGAAACACGTTAAAATTACACTATTTATTTATAACAAGCTCAAAAAAGATCGATTTTTAGAAATTATTTTTTGAATAAATTCCAACAAAATATTCAAAAGTAACCTTCTGGAAATACAACTAAATCTGAGAACTCCCTACCGGATTTACTTGAAATATACTTCGGAAGGCTATATTAACTCTAGATTGGCAAAAAAAGAGGTAAGAAAATTCTGCTGTAATTTATTAAACGTAAGAAAAATACGCAAAATGAACCCTGCTGAGAATTTAATATTCCAGCAAACACGGGCAACTCCCCGGTATTTATTTCATTCTCGTCCCGCAAAATCTTATTATTTATCAGCTATGTTCAGTCAAAAACAAAACACGATTGCATTTCAAGACAAAACTCAACATTAACTAAAAATTAAACTCATATTCATTTAATGTCAACTTCAGAAATAAATTTGACGATTCTGATTTTAAGTATTTATTTTGTATGTCCTTATTCAGTTAAGGTCTGTCAAATTAATAATTTATATTCTTTATACACTCATTAAAATTTATAACGATGTCAAAAATTAAAATCGGTATCAATGGTTTTGGTCGTATCGGACGCTTGGTTTTCCGCGCAGCTCAAGAAAGAAACGACGTTGAAGTTGTTGCAGTGAATGACCCTTTCCTGGATATTAACTACCTTATTTACATGTTACAATACGACACTGTACATGGAAGATTCCAGGGAACAGCTGAAAATAAAGATGGCAAATTGGTTGTAAATGGTAAAGAAATTGCATTCTTCGCAGAAAAAGATCCTGCAAACATTGCATGGGGCGCTGCCGGTGCTGTTTATGTTGTTGAATCAACAGGTGTTTTCACTACTATTGATAAAGCTAAAGCTCACTTAGCTGGTGGTGCTAAAAAAGTAGTTATTTCTGCTCCATCAAACGATGCTCCTATGTTCGTTTGTGGTGTTAACCTTGACGCTTACAAAGCTGATATGGACATCGTTTCAAACGCTTCTTGTACTACAAACTGTTTAGCTCCGTTAGCTAAAGTTATCAACGATAACTTTGGAATCGTTGAAGGTTTGATGACAACTGTACACGCTGCAACCAATACTCAGAAAACTGTTGACGCTCCTTCTGCAAAAGACTGGAGAGGTGGCCGTTCAATCCTGAACAACATTATCCCATCTTCAACGGGTGCTGCTAAAGCTGTAGGTAAAGTTATTCCTTCTTTGAATGGTAAACTTACTGGTATGGCTTTCCGTGTTCCTACTGCTGACGTTTCTGTTGTTGACTTAACTGTACGTTTGGAAAAAGCTGCTTCTTACGATGAAATCAAAGCTGCTGTGAAAACTGCTTCAGAAACTACAATGAAAGGAATTCTTGGATATACAGAAGATTCAGTAGTTTCAACTGACTTCATCCATGAATCACGCACTTCAGTATTTGACGCTGGTGCTGGTATCGCATTGAATGGCAACTTCGTTAAATTGGTTAGCTGGTACGATAATGAATGGGGTTATTCAAACAAAGTTATCGATTTAATCGCTCACATGGATACAGTAAAATAATTACTGAATTCATTCAAAATACAAAGGCAGTTCTTTCGAGCTGCCTTTTTTTATTAAAATCAAACTTGATTTACAACATCCAATATCGTATTGACCATACTGGCCCAGGAAAACTTTTTCTTTTCTTCGACGACATTTGCCTCAAAAAAAGCTGCCCGCCTATGCTCATAAAAATCGACTAAAGCATCTGCAATTCGATCAACAACAGGCTCAACTGAATACCCTACCTTACCATTGGGTATTATCTCCGACAGGCCGCCCACATTCGTAACCAGCATAGGTTTTTCAAAATGATACCCTATTTGAGTTACTCCACTTTGAGTCGCTGTTTTGTATGGTTGCACAATCATATCCGCAGCACTAAAATATAAATTCACTTCATTATCCGGAATAAAATCCGTTCGCAACTCAATAAAATCCTCCAAATTTCTGTCTGCTATTATCTTAAGGTAAGGCTCCGGACTTGAGTAGTACTCTCCAGCAACTAAAAGCTTAACTGGGAATTCTCGCAACCGCTCATCTGCAAAAGCAGTTAGAAGTAAATCCAATCCTTTGTAGTCTCTAATAAACCCAAAGAAAAGTAGGTAACTTGTATCTGCATCTAATCCAAGCCTTTGCTTAGCGACAGAATTAGGAAGTTTTTCTCCATAATTATCAAATATAGGATGTGGACAAAAACCAAGGGAAAGATTGGATCGAAATGTTTTGCTCTCTTCCAAAACACTTTTCGACATTGCAATTAATCCGTCAATCCGGTTTAGAAAATAACTTGTGAGGAGACGATCTCCCAAGCGACGTTCGTGTGGAATAATATTATCCGCAATACAAAGTATTTTCGAGTGCCGATTCTTTCTCGAAATTCCAGCTATCGTTCCCAGGCAGGGAGCCAAAAACGGCAACCAATATCTAATAATAACCAAGTCTGGCTTTTCCTTTTTAATTCTTCGTCCAACCTTGAGCCAATTAAATGGATTGACAGAGTTAATTGTTCTCCGAATTTTTAAGTTTTCAGGAGCCGGCTTATGATTATATTGTGTTTTTCCAGGGAAAAGTATCGAGGGATATTGAACCGTGAATGTTTCTATATCGACAGAAAAGCCCATTGACAAGAATTCCTGAGCCAAACGTTCATTTGTTGTTGCAATACCCCCTCTATACGGATAAGCTGGCCCGATTATTTTAACTGTTTTGATCATTTGCCCGAAAAATATTCTTTCAACAAAAGTGCAACATGTTTATCAATTGGAAAAGTAAATTCGTCAGGATTAATATTATTACACGAAACCCACCTGAAAGACTGGTTCCCGTTTTCCATTTGCTCAAAATCAAAAGGAATTTCAGAAACTTTAAAAGCAATCTCGCCTTTCAATTTTGCCAGATAATAAATGCTTACAAGTTGACAGTTTTCATAAAACAGCGCTTTCTGATAAAAGTCTGTCGTATAAAAATGCTTCACGTCTTCTATTTGCTGATTACATTCTTCAAGCATTTCCCTTTTTAGGCAATCAATTGTCCCTTCTCCAAAATTCATTCCACCACCTGGAAATTTTGTCATTCGGGTATTTAGCTGAAACTCATCTGTAATCAGGACTTCGTTGCTCTCGCTTATAATCAACCCATAAACCCGAATTGTAAACCAGCTTGGATGAGTGTTATCCATCGCTACTCATTTTATCTTCAATGTATCTTATTATCTCTGATATCTGTTCTGGTTGAAACCATTCAATCTGATTGTCTCTGCGAAACCAGGTTAGCTGCTTTCGGGCATACTTTCTCGTATTCCGCTGAATGAGATCAATCGCTTCTTCCAACGAAAGCTTACCATCAAAATAATCAAACAGCTCTTTGTATCCAACTGTGTTTAAGGAATTAAGTGTTCTGAACGGATAAACACTTCTGGCCTCTTCAACCAACCCCTCGTCAATCATTTTCAGCACACGCCGATTAATTCTATCGTACAAAGCTGATCGCTCAATGTTTATACCAATTTTAATTATCTGAAAAGGGCGCTCTTTCCGGGTATTCGTTCTAAATGAAGAAAAAGTCCTACCGGTCATTTGATGAATCTCGACAGCATGAAGCATCCGTTTGGGATTATTCTGATCAACAACACTGTAATATTCTGGATCGAGTTCTTCAAGTCGCCGACGCAGGGCTTCCAGTCCATTTTCATGAAACCAGTCAACGACATCTTTTCTCGTGGCCAAATCTACTGTTGGAATATCGTCAATTCCATTACACAACGTGTCCAGATACAACATCGACCCGCCTGTAAGAATCACCGGATTTATACTGTGGAATAACTGTTCGATTAATTCAAGAGCTTCAACTTCGAATGAACTGACATTATAATAATCGTGTATCGATTTGTTCTGAATAAAATGATGTGTTACACTTTGCAAATCAGATTGAGGCGGAACAGCTGTCCCAATTTGTAACTCCTTAAAAAATTGTCTGGAATCGGCAGAAATAATTTCAGAATGAAAATGCTTTGCTAATTGTATGCTGACATCCGACTTTCCAACCCCGGTAGGCCCTAAAACTACGATTAATGTATTCATTCGATTTGATAAGTGCGGATGCAAATATAGAATTAAAAGAAAAAGGGAACCAGAAAAGTTCCCATTTGTCATGCATCTATTTCGCCGTAAATCTCATAATAGTCTTCAAGATCACCGAAACTTTTGTAGGAGTCATCCCGCTCCTTCAAATCCACATCCGGTTCTTCGAAGTCTGTTACTAAAAACTGGCTTGGTGCATTACCTCTTTCGTAAGCTACAAATGGTTCTTTTAAATCAGTTTTCATAAATTTTTCCTTTAATTCTACATAAAAAAAACGGTCGTTAAAGAAATCAAAGACGTAAACTAATTTTTGCCCGATTTCAGAGATATATTCATTCAATTTTGTATTGTACATCCCCAACATTTTCGAGTACCTCTCGCCTGAAACTGACAGGCCAATCTCAATTTGCTTTCGCCACTGATCATCAGCAACAAAAAAAGAAGCTACCTGCGACTGATCCAAATTGGAAGCATCTTGTATAATTTTATGAAGGTCTTCAAAAGTATCTTCAGAGTTTATATGAATTACCCTTTTAAACTCAATTTTTTCGGGTGAAGAAATTTCGAAACTTAATATCATAAACGAATTCCCTTTGGATTGTCAACCTGATACCTTTTTAAAAGTATATTCAAATTGTTTTTTCTATACTTGGCAAGAATATAAAAAGTTAGAATCAAAATGTTAAAAAATATTAAAACTGCCAAAATATATTTATAAATAATTAATTATAAACACATTAACTAAATAATCAGATTTTAACAAATTAATATGAATCTTGAAAAATCGAATATTTATTACAATTGGTCGCAAATAGCACTTCCGTATAAAACAAAGCCTGATAATTTGTAATTTTAAATCAAGGTAAAATACTTATTAAGCGTTAAAATATTGAATCAATGAGATTCGGAACACTTTTTTTTGAAAATCTCAGTATTGCACTGCAGTCGATACGAAGCAATAAACTGCGAACTATTCTAACAGTATGTATAATTGCTGTTGGAATTACTGCACTTGTGGGTATTCTCACTGCAATCGACTCAATAAAAAACTCTATCACCAAAGAGTTCACATTCATGGGAGCTAACACGTTTACAATTAATTCAAGAGGAATGCGCATCCAGGTTGGTGATAAAAGGTACCGGACAAGAAATTACTCATTCATAAGCTATTACGAAGCAAAGGAATTTAAAGACAAGTTCATCTTTCCCGCTTCTGTATCAATTTCAACGAATGCAACAGGAACCGCGACTGTAAAATATGAATCTGAGAAAACAAACCCCAATATATCGATTCAAGGCGTGGACGAAAACTACTTGTTTACATCCGGGAACGAACTCAGCTCTGGTAGAAACTTCAGCGAAGACGAAATTGAGATGGGTAGAAATGTAGCCGTTATTGGCGATGGTGTGATGCGTAAAATATTCAGAAAAGGCGAAAATCCGCTACAAAAAACAATAAGCGTCGGTGGTGGAAAATATAAAGTTATTGGGGTACTTGCTTCTAAAGGAAGCGGATTTGGAGCAGGAGCCGATCAACTTTGTATGTTGCCTTTCACTAATGTGAGAAGCTATTTTTCGCGGCCACAAATGAATTTTGCAATTCAAATCAAAGTAAATAAATCGGAACTGATGGACCCCGCCATTGGAGAAGCTGAAGGTATTTTTAGAGTTATCAGGAACCTGAATCCGGCTGATGAAAGCGATTTCAATATTGAAAAAAGCGATAACCTGGTCAATATTCTACTTAGCAATATTAAAAACATAACCTTAGTTGCAACCATTATTGGCTTGATCACTCTGTTTGGCGCCGCGGTTGGTCTCATGAATATCATGTTGGTTTCAGTTACCGAAAGAACCAGGGAAATTGGAACCCGAAAAGCCATAGGCGCCACGTCAAACGTTGTTAAACAACAATTCCTGATTGAATCGATTCTGATCGGCCAAATCGGAGGTGCGGTTGGAATTATTCTTGGAATCCTGGCGGGAAATGGAGTTGCAAAAATGATTGGCACACCATTCTTTGTTCCGTGGCTCTGGATTCTGGTTGGTGTTGTACTATGCTTTTTAGTTGGAATAATTTCCGGCTATTACCCAGCAAAAAAAGCTTCGAAACTAGATCCGATCGAAAGTCTCAGGTTCGAATAACTAAGCTTGTACTGGAGCCAACGAAAGTCGATTCAGACCATAAACTCCTCGTAAAAACCACCTCATTTCATTGTTTTTTTCTAAAAAAATATATCTTTACTCTTTCGCGAAAGATTTGTGGAAAAGAGAAAGGATTTTAGATGACAATACTTCAGACAAAAGCAGAAGAGCGACTCATTCAGGATTATTACGATGACCTGATGAAAGCCTGCGAACGTAAAGTTTCGGAGGATGGTAAAGCCCGGATTCAAAAAGCATTTGAATTTGCAAACAATGCCCATGCCGGTGTAAAAAGAAAATCAGGAGAACCATATATCATTCATCCGCTGGCTGTTGCGAAGATTGTTGTTGAAGAGATTGGATTAAGTGCTACGTCTATTATTTCTGCTTTACTGCACGATGTTGTTGAAGACACCGACTACACATTAGAAGACATAAGTAATCTCTTTGGAGAAAAAGTTGCATCAATTGTTGATGGGCTGACAAAACTACAGGGAGAATTCAGTGCGCAGCATGATTCAAAACAAGCCCACAATTTCAGGAAAATGCTCATGACTTTGTCTGACGACGTTCGGGTAATTCTTATCAAATTAGCCGACCGACTTCACAACATGCGCACACTCGATTCGATGGCTCCTGCAAAACAGTTGAAAATAGCAGCAGAGACACTTTATATTTTTGCGCCACTCGCCCATCGGCTCGGATTATATGCAATAAAATCAGAATTAGAAGACCTTAGTTTAAAATACAAGCATCCGGATGCATACAATCAAATTCTTCTCAGGCTGCAAAATCAGAGGGAGAAAAGAGATTATCTTGTTACTGAATTTATTCGTCCGATCAACGAGCAGCTAAAACTTGAAGGAGTTGACTTTACGATAACCGAACGGCTCAAGTCAATTTATTCTATATGGAATAAAATGCAGACAAAGGGTGTTTCTTTCGACGAAGTTTATGATCTTTTAGCGGTTCGCATTGTATTTAACCCGAAACCAAATATTTCTGAAAAACGGCAATGCTTCGACATCCTCTCGTTAGTCACCGATATCTATAAGCCCAAACCAGACAGAATACGCGACTGGATTACGATACCCAAAGCCAATGGATACGAGGCTCTTCACGTTACAGTAATGGGACCACAAGGGAAATGGGTTGAAATTCAAATTCGCACACAACGAATGGATGAAATTGCCGAGCGGGGTTTTGCAGCACATTATAAATACAAAAACGTCAATGATGTTGAAAACGAGCTCGACCGATGGTTACAGAAAATAAAAGACATGCTTCGGAATCCTGAGTCGGACGCGCTTGAATTTCTGGATGAATTTAAACTGAACTTGTTTTCTTCTGAAATAATTGTCTTTACGCCTAAAGGCAAAATGATTAACCTGCCCAAAAACTCGACCATTATCGACTTTGCTTATGAAATTCATACTGAACTGGGAAACCATTGCATCGGTGCAAAAATAAACCATAAGCTTGTTCCGGTATCTCACGTTTTGCAGAGTGGCGATCAGGTTGAGATTCTTACTTCAAAGACGCAGACGCCACAGTTAAGCTGGCTGTCGTTTTTAGTCACTGCCAAAGCAAAAACAAAGGTTAAACAGTCATTCAAACTCGACAAGAAGAAACACCTGGAACAAGGTCGAAAAATAATCGAAGAGCAGCTTGCTAAACACAAAATACAACCTTCGTTCGACACGCTGAAAAAGTTAAGTGCCTATTATGGGCTAAACAATAAAGAACAGCTTTATGCACAGGTTGGAATGGGTTTTCTGGAACTCGACAACCTTGACGAAGTGCTCCAAACTCGGAGAGAAAATAAATTAGCTAAATTCTGGAAATTGTCTTTTAGTACAAAGAAAGAGGAGCCTGCAACTTCTAATAAAATCAACAAAAAGACACCTTTCATTTTAAAGGAAGATCCGGAAGAGCCTAATTATACACTGGCAAAATGCTGTAATCCAATCCCCGGAGATGAAGTGGTTGGCTACCTTTCAGACGAAGAACACATTATAATCCACAAAAGAAATTGTCCTGAAGCACTGAAGTTAATGTCTCAACAAGGCGATGACATAATTGCTGCTGAATGGACCAAATTCAAGAAGCTATCATACTTAAGCAGGATCAAGCTCAGCGGATTTGACCGAATTGGTGTTGTTAATGAGATAACAAACATCATTTCAAAACAGAACAACATCAACATGCGTACAGTGCATTTCGACACCCACGATGGAATCTTTGAAGGCGACCTCTACTTATACATCCACAGCGTTGATGACTTAAATGAACTGATTTCCCGGTTAATGAAAATTAAGGGCATGGATACTGTTGAGCGCATAGAAAAAATTCAACAATAAGGTGTAATCAAGATGTTTAAGTTTTCAAAAAAGTAGTACTTTTGATGCTTATTCTTAATTGGTTTAAATATGAATAACCAAAAAACAAAAGAGGCTGTAAAGCGAATGTTTATTGATTACCTTGAAGAAAACGAACATCGTAAAACACCTGAACGCTTTGCCATACTTGACGAAATATATTCTCGTGAAGGCCATTTCGACATTGAATCGTTGTATATATCGATGAAGAACAAGAACTACAGGGTAAGCCGGGCTACCTTGTACAACACGATCGATCTGCTGCTCGATTGTAAGCTCATCATTCGGCACCAGTTTGGGAAAAACATAGCGCAATTTGAAAAAGCCTATGCCGTTCTTCAGCACGATCACCTAATCGATCAAAGAAGTGGAATACTGACCGAGTTTAATGATCCGCGCCTGAAGGAAATAATCGAGGATATTTGCGAAAAGAACAATTTTACACTTTCGCATCACACCTTGTATATTTACGGACAATACAACAGATAAATAAAGCAGGCAACTATCGACATTAATTCAATAAAAACAAAGAGCGAATTACTTTCTTTAATCGAATATATTACACATACTTCGACAAATAATTCTTAATTTTATCGCCCTAGATAAACGTATCACTCCGCGAAAATTGAAATTCTAAAAAATTCAGTCTTCGCGGATTGTCATGTCTAAACAGACCTCTGATATTGCGGACTGAAATGCGCAACCTGCAATAATTCAAGAATTAAAAGAACGAATTATAGCAGAGTGCTAATTTCCAAAGTACTTAAACTTTTAAAATTATTTTCTAATGAAAGTAGATGTTTTGTTAGGCCTTCAGTGGGGCGACGAGGGAAAAGGGAAAATCGTCGATGTATTGACTCCAAATTATGATATTATTTCGAGATTTCAGGGTGGTCCAAATGCTGGGCATACGCTGGAAATCGGAAATTTCAAACAGGTTTTACACACGATTCCTTCCGGAATTTTCAGGGAAAATAAATTGAACGTGATCGGGAACGGAGTGGTAATTGACCCGATAACATTTGCGAAGGAAGTTGAATCGATCAGCAAGCACAATGTCGATCTTCATAAAACACTTTACATTTCGAAAAAAGCCCACCTGATTTTACCAACTCACAAATTACTTGATGCCGCTTCTGAAGAGGCCAAAGGCAAAACTAAAATTGGGTCCACGCTAAAAGGAATTGGTCCGACTTATCGCGATAAAATTGGCCGCGACGGACTTCGGGTAGGCGATCTGTTTGAAAACTTCGAAGAAAAATACTCAACCAGAATTCAAGCCCACAAAGATTTGCTCGAAAATTTTTATCATTTCGATTTCGCCGCAAAGCTAGCTGAAACTGAAGCTGAATGGATGACTGCAATCGAAACACTGAAAACTTTCAAAATTGTTGATACAGAACACCTGATAAACGACAACCTTGTTGAGGGAAAAACGGTATTGGCAGAAGGAGCCCAGGGAACAATGCTCGATATCGATTTTGGATCATATCCTTTTGTAACCTCATCAAGTACAATTTGTGCGGGTGCATGTACCGGATTGGGTATTGCTCCAAACAAAATTGGCAACGTTTATGGTATCTTCAAAGCATACTGTACCCGCGTTGGGATGGGCCCTTTCCCGACAGAATTATTTGACGAAGACGGACAGAAAATGCGTGAAGTTGGCCGGGAATACGGATCAACCACCGGGCGACCACGCCGCTGCGGCTGGCTCGATTTGGTGGCATTAAAATATTCCATCATGTTAAACGGGGTGACCGAATTAATAATGATGAAAGCCGATGTTCTTGACAATTTTGAAACGATAAAAGTTTGCGTTGGCTACGAAATCAACGGCGAGGTTGTAGAAAAGTTCCCATTTGAACTTAACGACAGCGTTACTCCTGTATATGTTGAACTTCCTGGTTGGCAAAGCGATTTGACCAAACTGATTAATCAGAATGAATTTCCGGAAGAATTTAACAACTACATTAATTTCATTGAAGATCAGGTCGGAGTTCCGGTTACTATTGCGTCTGTTGGACCGAACAGGGCACAAACAATATTTCTTGGAGAATAAGACACTTTAAAGGAGTCGGCTATGCTGGCTCCTTTTTTTGTACTATTTTTTATTCAAAAGTTATTGACTAATTTAGAACACTAAATAACTATCTTTTTAGCCTGATGTCCTGAAATGGAAATAACTAAGCCTACTTTAGTTCTAGATAAAGATATTGCCTCGCGAAATATCGAAAGCATGGCTCGCAAAGCAAAAACTCTTGGTTTATCTTTTCGCCCTCATTTTAAAACGCATCAGTCGGCTGAAATCGGAGAATGGTTCAGAAAGGCCGGTGTCGACAAAATTACAGTCTCATCGCTAACGATGGCAAATTATTTCGCCGATTTTGACTGGAATGATATTACAATTGCCTTTCCGGTTAACATTCTTGAAATACCGGAGATGAATGAGCTTGCTGGAAGAATTAACCTTAATCTACTGATTGAGAACATTGAAGGACTTGAAGCACTCCAAAAGAAGATAAGCTGGCATGTTGGTTTATTCATAAAAATAGACACAGGTTATAACCGGACAGGTATCGAAGCCAGCCAAACCCACTTAATCGATGAGCTATTAAACGTTATACAGAAATCACCGCTTTTGCAGTTTCGCGGATTTCTGGCCCACACCGGCCACACTTACCACGCCAATTCAACAAACGATATCTATAGCCGGCATTTCGACGCTATTTTGAAAATGAAAACGCTTAAACAACGTTATATTTCAGATTGGCCTGATTTGATTATCTCGCTTGGCGATACGCCGTCGTGCAGTATTTGCGATAATTTTGATGGCGTTGACGAGATCAGACCTGGCAATTTTGTATTCTATGATCTAACTCAAAACAAATTAGGCGCCTGCAAACTTACCGACATTGCAGTCCGCATGGTTTGTCCTGTCGTCGCTGTTCACCCGTCGCGAAACGAAGTGGTGATTTATGGCGGAGCCATTCACTTTGCAAAAGACTCTATTATCAATATTGACGGGAAACATCTTTTTGGAAGAATCGTCGTTCAGGACAACAATCAAAAAATTCTTCTCGACGAAAAGAATTATCTGCATGCACTTTCTCAGGAACACGGAATTTTGAAAATAACTCCACGCGATTTGCATTTCTTTAAACCCGGAACGCTGGTTGAGATCATTCCTGTTCATTCTTGCCTGACTGCCAACTTGATGAAAGAATACCTTACGACAGAAGGAGAAATAATCAAAATGATGCCTTTTTTTTAACTTTTCTTCAAAGTGTAAGCCATTTTGTGTAAAAAATGTTAAAATAGTTCGCTTAATAATAAAATTCAGAACATTAAAATTCATGCCTTGTTTCACTGGCAAGAACCAACTAGAAACAGCTTTGAATTCAATTTAACCCTAACATTAAAAGCATGAATTTTAGACGAGCAAGCTTTGTGTGGGCTGCAATTGCTTTTTTGTTTTTTACACTAATTATTTCATTTAACTCGTGTAAACACGAAGGCATCCCAGCTGATCAATTTCCTGAGATATGTTTTCAGGATCAAATTTTACCAATTTTTCAAAATAGTTGTGCTTCATGCCACGGAGGAACGCATCCGGAAGCAGGACTTGATTTTAGCACCTATTCCGGGATTATGAAAGAAATATCTCCCGGCGACGCTGACAAAAGTAAAGCTTACCAGGCAATTACAAGTACCTTTCAATTAATGCCTCCCAACAATGCCCTTCCTGAAGATAAAAGAATTTTAATCAGGTTGTGGATTAACCAAGGCGCGAAAGAGACCACTTGTACGTCTGATAATTCTGGCGGAACAACAACCGGAACAACACAATCAGGAACATTATGGGCCTGTTTCGGTCGCGATATTCAGCCAATATTAAACAGCAGTTGTGCTGTTTCAGGCTGCCACGATTCGAAAACCCGGAAGGAAGGATATGATTTTAGCAGCTTTGCTAATACATTGAAAGCAGTAAATGTCGGGAACCCAACATCGAGTAAGCTATACAAAGTAATTACGGCCAGTTCATCGAGCGAAGATTTTATGCCGCCAAAACCCTATTCAGGGCTAAGCAAAGCAGCAATCGACACGATATATAGCTGGATAAAAAGAGGTGCATTGAACGAAGAATGTGCTGCAGCATGTGATACCACAGGAACAATTACTTATACAGGTCATATCAAATCAATTATCGATTTATATTGCCTCTCTTGTCACGGAACAAATAGCCCATCAGGAGGAGTATCATTGACTACGGCCGCAAATGTCCAAACGGTTGCTAAATCAGGCAAATTATTAGGCGCAGTTCAGCGCAAATCTGGATATTCAGCAATGCCGCCATCGTATGCACTGTCAACATGCGATGTTCGCCAGATTGCGCTGTGGATTAAACAAGGTTACAACTAAAACACTCAACATGAAGAAACTTATTTTTGCACTATTTATAGCTGCAATGGCAACACTTGCCGGTTGCTATTACGATTCTGAAGAAGCACTATATCCAACCGTATCAACAACCTGCGACTTAACAAATGTAACATTCTCGGCAACGGTGAAGCCCATACTGCAGGCATCCTGTTTGTCTTGTCATTCAAACTCAAAAGCAGCCAGTTCTGGCGCCGGAATCAAACTTGAAAACTATGCTGATGTTGTAACCACTGCCAGTAATGGCCAACTGATGGGAGCAATTAATCATTCGAACGGATACGTGGCAATGCCTCAAGGCGGCGGCAAACTTACCGATTGCGAGATTAGTAAACTTCAGAAATGGATTGACAACGGGAAATTAAACAACTAAATTCTGACTTATGAGACAATTACAAATCATTTTATTCGGACTATTTCTGTTTGTTTTCTCCGGAAATACTTTTAGTCAGGATTTAGATGCGCTGCTAAACGCCGAAACAAAACCTACAATCGATTATGCTACCGCCACTTTTAAGGCCAGCCGAATAATCAACGGACATTCCATTGAACAAATGAAAGCCAGACAGCTCGATTTTCGTATTTCGCATCGGTTCGGTACTTTGAACAACGGAGCTTACGGATTATGGGGATTGGATCAGTCGGTTATCCATTTCAGTTTAGAATATGGTTTAAAAGACTGGTGGATGGTTGGAGTTGGACGAGGAAGCTACAACAAAACCTACGACGCTTTCTCTAAATTTAAGATATTGCGTCAGTCAACCGGGGCCAAGGTTATGCCGATTTCGCTGAGTTATATGACTTCGGTAGAAATGAACACCATGAAATTTCCAACAAGGCCTGACGGAGCTTCGAATTATGCGTCATCGAGATTTACATACGTCAACCAGCTTCTTGTTGCGCGCAAGTTCAGCGACAAATTTTCGTTTCAACTTTCGCCAACTTATATTCACCGCAACCTGGTTGCTACAGAACTCGATCCCAACGATATTTTTGCGTGTGGCGCAGGTGCCCGATACAAACTAAGTAAACGGCTATCGCTCAATGCCGAATATTACTACGCCTATAATCCGAATAATAAATTTACTTCAACCCGTTATTACAATTCGGCCTCAGTAGGTATCGACATTGAAACAGGCGGCCATGTATTCCAGATTATGCTGACCAACTCGCAGGGAATGCGCGAAGGCACTTTCATTCCACAAACAACCAGCAAATGGTTCGATGGCGGTATTCATCTCGGATTCAATATTTCAAGAGTATTTTCATTTCAAAAATAAATAACCATGAAGAGATTATTTTTTGTTTTTGTTATACTGGCAGCATCAGTTAGCGCATTTAGCCAGGGGAAATATATTTCTAAGAATGCTTACATTTCGTTTTATTCGTCAACTTCTATGGAAGATATTTTGGGCGAAAGTAACGAAGCAGTCACCATATTGAACGCCGAAACCGGCGAGATCGCTTTTCAGGCATTGATGACCACTTTCCATTTCAAACGCGCCTTAATGGAAGAACATTTCAATGAGAATTACATGGAAAGCACCAAATTTCCAAAAACCAAATTTTCCGGAAAGATTGAAGGATTTAACAAAGACATGCTTAAGAATCCTGCATCAGAAGTAAAAGTAACCGGAACTTTATCAGTTCACGGTGTTGACAAAACAATTACCGTTCCTGTGAAACTCGGAATGGGAAATGGGAAACTCGTTGGAACTGCCAAATTCAAAGTTACTCCTGAAGATTATGGCATCGCTATTCCGTCACTGGTTCGCGACAAGATTGCCAAGCAAATGGAGGTTACTGTAAAAGCCGAATATCAACCTTACGGACAATAACAGATGAAAGCCAAATACCTCATTGGAATTATCTTGATTGCAATTCTGGCCGGAGCTGGGATTGGACTAAAAATGTATTTCAAGCCACACGCTGACATTAACAATCTGGATGCTACAATTAAATTGGATGCTCCTTCCCTTATCAGCGAGTTTCAGCAAAACGAAACCGCGGCAACAGCCAAGTACAGCGAAAAAGTACTGGAAATCGCCGGAAAACTTGTTGCTAAAAACAAGCTCGAAAACGGAACCGATATTTTGGTTCTGGAAGACGAAATGCAGGGAATCAGTTGCCAGCTCGACAGCGCCTGGGCGAAAGCAAATCAGGCTGACATACAAAAACTTGAAAAAGGCAGTCCGGTTAAGCTAAAAGGCGTTTGCAAAGGCTTCTTAATGGAAATCAAGGTGAGCCCGGCGGTAATTGTGAAATAAGCTCCGTCAGCTAAAGCAGACGGCAAAGGATATTTCCGCAGCAACCAATCGCGTGTGTTCTATCCTTTGCCGTTCACTTTAGTGAACGGTTCACGAAGCTCGCTAATTTCTGAAAGGCACTCCAAATAAGCCGTTAACGGATACATTTCTTCATCATACCACAAAGAAGCAAAGTACAATCCGATGGGTGAAGCAACTAATCCATCGGATTTTGTTTTTTGTGCCAGCCAATCAAGTCCTCTTTGACTTTCTTCCTGAAATCCATGACTGCAAATAGCAGTGACAGAAAGTGCCGTTTCTTCAATACTTCCTGAAATCTTCTTTCCACCGCCCCAGCTTCCATCTGCATTCTGAACTGAAATCAAGAATTTACATCCATCTTCAATCATTAGTTTCAGAATGTGATCAAACTCCTCACCCAATCGTGTTTTCAGTGTCTCATTCAGGTAAGCCACCACGCGGGCAGTTCCATAAACCGGATTGGTATGCTCGGAAGTCGATTGATTGCCGAACCACAAAGGCAACCAAAAACCTTCTGATGATTGATGTTTTCGCAAATAAATCAACGCTTTTATAAACATCTTTTTGTAGCGCTGATGTTCCTTTTTGCCGAGCGAATCTTTAAAAACCTTGTCAGTTTTGGCAATGGCAAGCAACCCATGACCCGTTAAATCGGAGCAACTTTGGTCGAACGGCAATTTGCCCCAGCCACGCGAAAACGTTGGAAAACCACCATCATTATTCTGAAGTAACCGAAGCCAGTTGCAGCCATTCAAAACGGCCCCTTTTACCTGCGCCGGATTTTCCTGATTCAAAGCCAGCAAAGCCAGAATCGCTCCTGGAGTATCGTCTCCATCGGGCACTGAACCCGAATAATGAGTCCATCCCCACCCGCCCGGCTGTGTACCATTAAACGGATGAACGATCTTATTTTGAATCGACAACAAGTGATCGCTGATTTTCTGTCGGTCTTCAACAGCCAATAAATCAAGATGATTCTTCACCGATTTCACCGCAAGTGTCGTTACCCATGTAGAAAGATCAATGTCAATCGGCCAGCTACCATCTTCGCGCTGCGTCCGCTTCAGGAAGCTGATTCCATCGCGAACCACTTTCAAATCACGGTAACCCGATTCAATTAGGCATAAACTCACAAAGGCTGTCAGCGGAATGGCTTCCAAGTAGCCTCCACTCTCAGGCTGAATTTTCCGCAGCAGCCGCAGCGATTTATTTACCGCTGATTGGCGAATTGGTCGAACAAGCAAATTCTGGCGCTTTTTATGTTTGAAGATGGCAATTCCAACCGCGATCAAGGCAGGAATGGCATAACTCACAACGCTCAGATTTAATGCGCTGTAGAACGAACGGGGCAACAACGACAGCTCGAACGGCAACTGTGGAATACGCTCAAAAGCTTCTTTCCCGGGCACTTCGCACAGGGCGCACATAGTTAGGATTGGGACCGAAAAAGTGCGGTCAGCCTGGTAAAAATCAAGAATCGACTGAATTAACCGCTCCGAATTGACATCAATATTTTGAGCTTTCAAATAACCCGAAAGCTGTTGAAGCAATGCTTCATTTGTATGATCAGATGACGTTACTTTCGCAGCAGCATAACACAGCAAACTGGTGCTCACATTGCTCTGACTGGTAGGCGAATCGCCAAACCCTCCATCAGCATTAATATTTTGATTCAACCAATTCAAGCCCGAATCTATCGATGATGCATTTCCGTCTTTATCGTAAAAATGCAAAGCAGTAACAGCCACCGCCACGCCCAGCGCACTAGACGACAACCGGCCATCCCAGTATCCATCGGCATTTCGTTTTTGAAGAAGCAGAGAGCTGAGTTCAGATAATGTTTCTTGAATTGATATAATCATATTTACTGCAAGATACAATTTTGTGTCCGTCAACTAAAGCAGACGACAAAGAATAAACTCAAATAAACAAGTTGCTTTTTATCAGTCCTTCAATCAGCCAGGGTTCCCAGTGCCAGCAGCCCATAAAACGTATATTCCAGATCGGTTGTTTGGTCACCATCTCCTGAAAGAAAGGCGCCATTTAAGTAATTTTGCTGGATGAAGTCCAGACTGGCGGGTTTCAATAAACGTAAATCGTAACCGGCAAATTGAAGTGCAAATAAAGCAACGGCTGTTGATAGCATATCAGACTGTTTTAAATGCTGAAAAGCCCGGAATCCACCTGATTCGGAGGCAAAAGGCACTAACAGTTGCTGCTCGTCAGAACCATCTTTTCCCAACATTTTTAGTAGAAATACTTTTGCTGCAATTTCGGAGCAGGGCGAATGTTCGTTAACCTCAACGCGCGACAACATTTTCCCTGAAAACCGCTGTAGCAATTCTCGAAATGGCAAAACTGCATCCAGCGTGAGGAATAGCACAAAACTTCGATACGAAAGATTGATTGAATACCGTTCTTTCCAAAACGAACGAGTCAGTTTGAGCAATGTTTTAGTCCTCGAAATCCTGTTTATTCTCAATTCTTTCTGCAATAAGGCCAGGCAGCATTGTTCGATAAATCCAGGAACTTGACTTGATGATTGACGCTCAACAAAATACTTCAACTTAGTTTCAAGTTCTAAATTCCAGGTTCCAAGTGGAGAATTGCCTCCGACAAGTTCAGGGAACGCCCCTCCTGATTTGGCTTTTTCAACTTCTGACTTCTGACTTCTGACTTCTGACTCTATTGCCCTCAGCAACAACATTCCAAACAGCGAATAATACAAATCCGATCGCCCGCCGCGATCTTTGAATCCGCCGTCGGCATTTTGCTGACTTTTCAGGAATTGAAAAACTTCCGTTTGACCTTGTTTGTCGAGCACATCCAACGCCTTCCGCAGTAGCGAAACCAATTGCAGGTAAAAAGGGATATTTTGATTTGGGTAAGTCATTGCCTGTTAGAAAATCTTGCCAAGCACGGTGTAAAGACTTAATTTCAGGCGCAAATTGGCTAATTGATCAAGCTGATTATAGGCTTTTGCGGTGTGTTCCGATAAAAGCTCTTCTGCCACTTTTGCAATTTGGTAAGTT
>DAOPZV010000066.1:0-18008 GCA_035353575.1 Prolixibacteraceae bacterium
AGGAACAATCAGTTTATCTTCCATTGTATCCATATTCGTTTGTTCTTTCGTTTTTCTAATTCAAGTCCGTCAGCTAAAAAAGACGGCAAAGGATAATCACATTTATAACTCACAATTCATCATTGCTTTTGCAGCACTTCTTTTACGTACATGGCCACTTTCCAGCGGTCTTCTGGTCTGATTTGTGCGCCGTGTGCGGGCATTACACCAAATCCAACGGTTTCGACGTGGAAAATTTCGCCAATCGGGCCGTTCTTAACTTTAGGAGAAAGAAGACTTTTAGGTGGAAATGGATATTTTCCACTGGTGAACAGGAATCCTTTTCCATCGCCTTTTTCTCCATGGCAATTGATGCAATAAACTCCGTAAACCTGCTTGCCGCGTTCAATATTTTGCGCTGTTGGTTTAAACGGATTTGTCAATTCCAAGCCGGCTTTCACGCGATCCTCATCGGTCTTCTGGTAATAATAAGGTTCATATCCAACCGGAATCGTTCCCTCAACCGGATTCCGCATGGTTTGCCCATTCGCAAAATTCGGATTTGCCGTATACGTCTCGTAAGCCGGCGATTTCACCATATCGTCGAAATATTGCCAGCCGGTTGTATTCCGGTCGCGATCGCACGAGGCAAAAGCCAAAGCTATTGTTGCAAATGCAATACTTTTAATGTAGTTCAATTTCATAGATCAGGCAGTTTTTTCGGTTTCTTTCTCATACACTTCAGAAGCTCCGTATGACTGAAAAAGCTCTGTAATTTCAGGCTTACCTACATTCATCGTTTCCTGATCAAGCAGGATAATAAATTTATCGTCGGTAGCACGTATATCAATGATTTCGGCCTTTTTGCCAGGATAAATTTTTGCCCTTACCGAAAACGTAAACAACGTCAGTAAGGTAATTGTGAGGATTGTTGCAACAATGGTTACCACAATAAATGACGGGAAGGTGTTAAACGGCTTTCCGCCAAAATGCAAAGGCCAATCGATAACCGCGGCATAATACATACCACTGAGCAGCAAAATCACGGCACCCAGTCCATAGAAAAATGCAGCATACGTAATACGCGTTTTATTTTTCATGCCATGCAAAATTTCGTGAATGGGGTAAGGTGTGTACACTTCCTCCACCACAACGCCTTTTTCGAGTGCTTTCTCGAAAGCGTCGATCAGCGTGTGCTCGCTGTCGAAAACGCCAACCAGGTATTTTTTATTCATAGTCATGGTGATTTCCGGATTTTAAGTGAGAGGTTTGCTGTTTATTGAATTTGGCTACCATTTTAACTTCGCTAATGGCGATCTGCGGAATGTAACGGAAGAACAGCAGAACTCCGGCTGTGAACATACCAAGCGTTCCAACAAAGAACCCGATTTCAACCGAAGTTGGATGATAAGCCGCCCAGCTTGCAGGCAAATAGTTCTTCGACAGCGAAGTGACAACGATGTTGAAACGTTCGTACCACATACCGAGGTTAATCAGCAACGAGATGACAAATACCACCCAAATGCTGTTGCGAATCTTTTTCGACCAGAACAACTGTGGCAACAGGGCATTCAGGGTAAACATCGCCCAGAACTGGAATGCATAATCGCCGGTGATCCGGTTTTTAAAGAAGGTATAAAACTCGTATTCGGAGCCTGAATACCAGGCAATAAATATTTCAGTAATGTAAGCGGTTCCCATAATGAGCGAAATGAACACCAACACGCGGCAAACCGCATCAACGTGGCGACTTGTGATGAAATCTTCCATGTTGTAAAGCTTTTTCATCAGGGTAACCAGCGTGAGTACCATTGCAAATCCGGAGAAAATTGCACCAACCACAAAGTACGGCGGGAACAAAGTCGTATGCCAGCCCGGCTCAACCGAAACCGCAAAGTCGGTTGACACAATAGAGTGCACCGAAACTACCAGCACGGCAGCAATTCCACCCAGCACGAAAGCCAACCCCTCGAAGCGTAACCATTCTTTGGAAGAACCGGTCCAGCCGAAAGAGAAGAATCCGTAAATTGCTTTTTTGATTTTCGATTTGGTGGTGTCGCGAATCGTCGCAAAATCAGGAACCATCCCGAAATACCAGAAACTGGCCGAAATCAGCAGGTAAGCCGATATGGCCACAAAGTCCCAGAACAACGGTGAGTTAAAGTTTACCCACAACGGTCCGCGGGTATTTGGATACGGGAAAATCCAGAAAAACAACCAAGGACGGCCCATGTGCAACAACGGAAACAAAGCCGCACACAGCACGGCAACCACGGTCATTGCTTCGGCAGCGCGGTTAATGGCTGTTCTCCACTTCTGGCGCAAAATAAGCAGGAAGATCGAGAAAGCCGTTCCGGCGTGACCAATACCGATCCACCAAACGAAGTTGATGATTTCCCAACCCCAGGCCACGGTGCTGTTTTGCCCCCAAGCCCCAATCCCTTGCGTCAGGGTGATGTAAACACTTTGAATTCCCCACGCGAACATCAGCAGGGCAATTCCCATCGTGATGTACCACCAGCGCGGTGTTTTGGCATAAATTGGCGCCAGAATTTCCGCCGAAATCTGACTCAGCGATTTTTCTTCGCCGTCAATTAATTTCCCTCGTACGTCCGTTTTATACATAGTTCGGTTTGATTTCTATGATTAATCAAGCTTTTTCGTTTCATTTTCAATACTGCATTAAAGGAGCACAGCACACAACCAATATTCTTTAAATTAGGTCAGTAACGAAATGGAATTCGCTTACCCCTTTTTCTCTTCTATGCGACTATTATTTTTTAGCTCATTTCTCACTTTGGTCAGGTAATTCACCGATGGCAGCGTGTGCAATTCTTCGAGCAAATTGTAGCTGCGGTCTTCTTTCACCAGCTTCGAAATGCGGCTGTTCGGGTCGAGCAAGTCGCCAAAAACAATGGCATTTCCGGGACACGATTGTGCGCAGGCGGTTTTAATTTCGCCATCGGCAATCGGTCTTCCGTCAATTTTTGCCTGAAGTTTCTTTTCCTGAATACGCTGCACGCACATCGAGCATTTTTCGACTACCCCGCGCGAACGAACAACCACATCGGGGTTCAGCACCATGCGGCCCAAATCGCTGTTCGAGTTGAAGTCGAATTTCTCGTTCTTCACATACTGAAACCAGTTGAAGCGGCGCACTTTATACGGGCAGTTGTTCATGCAATATTTTGTTCCCACGCAGCGGTTGTAAGCCATTTGGTTCAAACCTTCCTCGCTGTGTGGCGTAGCGGCTACCGGGCAAACATTTTCACACGGTGCATTTCCGCAATGCTGGCACATCACCGGCTGGAACGACACTTTCGGGTTCTCCGGATTTTCGGAATAGTACCGGTCGATGCGGATCCAGTGCATGATACGGCGGTTGCGCACCTGCTCTTTCCCGATTACCTGCACATTATTTTCAGCCTGACACGAAATGGCGCAGTTTCCGCAACCGGTGCACGAATTCAGGTCAACCGCCATGCCCCAATGGTGACCATTGTATTCAGGTTCTTTATATAAAGTAACCGATTTGGCTTCGTGTTCAGCCTTTATTTCGTTTCCTGAAACCGGATTTTTGATGTAGTCGGCCAGCGTCGTTTCGCGCGCAATCGGGCGACCTTCCATCGAATAGTGCGTTTGCGAAATGGCCAGTTCGAAGGTCTTTCCTGAAACTTTTTCGACTTTTGCGCCGGTCACAAAATATTGGCGGTTTCCATTGGCAACACCCACAAACGGATACACGTTTTTGCCTGTTTTGTCGCCCACTTTTCCTGAAACTTCGCGGCCATAACCCAGCGCCACCGAAATGGTGTCTTTGGCTTGTCCCGGCTGAATAAACACAGGCAATTCCAGCCCATTCACCGAAATTACATCCTCGTTTTTCAGGCCGTTTTCTTCGGCATAAGCTACCGGAACGGCAGCAAAATTGTCCCAACTGATTTTGGCAACCGGGTCGGGCAATTCCTGTAACCACGGGTTGTTGGCATATTTTCCGTTCCCGATGGCAATGCTTTCGTAAAGCACCACTTCAATTCCTGAAGCAGCACCTTTTATCTGGCTGGCAGCCTGCGAAAGGCCATCCGAAGAGTATGTTGATTTATTTTCTAAAGCTGTTTCGTAAACGCCGCGTTGCAGCGCTTTGTCCCAAAACCGGCGGAAATCAGCCACTTCTTTTTGTGCATCAAACTGGTTTTCTTTCCAGAAATTCTGAATAAAATCGCGGTGCTTTTGTGGTTCACCAGCCCATTTCAGCAAGGTTTCCTGAACAGGACGGGCATTGAAAATAGGGGCGATGGTTGGTTGCGCCAAACTGAACACGCCAGCTTTTGGCTCCAGATCGTTCCAGGTTTCCAGGTAATTGGTTTCGGGTAAAATATATTGGCATAAGGCCGAGGTTTCGTCTTTGCGTTCGGCAAACGATAGGCTCAAACCAACTTTCTTAATCGATTCGGCAAACTCTTTTCCTTTGGGGTGATCGAACACCGGATTGGCATTCCAGACCAGCAAAGCCTTTACGTTTCCGGCTTTCAGGTCGGACAGCAAACGATCGGCATCGGTGTCAATTCCCTGTTTGGTAAGCAGCGGCCGATCCAACCCAATGGTTTCGCCGTAATTGCCCAACAACTCGTTGATGCCATTAATCAGCAACTGGATATTTTCGTCGTTGCTTCCTGAAATAACCAGGCTTTGTTTTGGATGATCGAGCAATTCTTTGGCCAGTTCGCTGATGTCAACCGACGATTTGGCTCCGGAGAACACCGAAGCGCCTTTTGCTCTGGCAATTTCGTTGTACAACGCCAAAACGATAGCACCTTCTTCCGATGGTTTGATTGGGAAGCGCACATCGGCATTCGATCCGCTCAAGGTCATTCCGGCTTCAAACTGGTAATGGCGAAGCATTTCCTTGCGACCGTCCTGCAAACTTCGGGCTGCCGTGTAGGCTTTGGTATATTCAACGGTCGAAAGCCAACTTCCGAGAAAATCGGCACCAAAACTAACAACCACTTTCGCCTTTCCGAAACGGTAATCAGGAATAAAAGCCGAGCCGAAACTCTTTTTGCTGGCCTGCAAAATTCCCGATGCCGAAACCGGATCGTATTGTATCCATTCTACATTTCCTTGTTTTTCAGCAAATTTCTGGATAATCTTTTTGGTTGACGGAGAAATAATGGTCGAACTTAACAGCACCACTTTGATGCCTTTCACTTTCGAAAGTGCTGCGGCAATTTCCTCATCGGCTTTTTCCCAGGTAATTTCCTGTCCGCCTTTCAACGGGCCTTTGAAACGGGCATCGTCGTACAAGTTCAGCACCGAAGCCTGAATGCGCGCCGTGGTTCCGCCCTGCGAAATGGAGCTCAGCGTGTTTCCTTCAATCTTGATCGGACGACCGTCGCGAACTTTCACAATCACGCTGCCATATTCGTTGCCGTCGAAATACGACGAGGCGTAATAATTGGCCATGCCGGGTGTTACTTCGTCGGGTTTCACCAAATACGGAATCGCTTTTTCGACCGGACGCTTGCAACTGGCCACAATCGAGGCAGCAGCCAGGCTAAATCCGAATGTTTTCAGGAAAT
Source organism: Prolixibacteraceae bacterium (assembly GCA_035353575.1). Taxonomy (GTDB): domain Bacteria; phylum Bacteroidota; class Bacteroidia; order Bacteroidales; family Prolixibacteraceae; genus Aquipluma. The sequence goes on from DAOPZV010000066.1 coordinate 5,559, forward strand.
CGCGCCGCGAAGCCGAATTCAGCTCCTTATCGCCTTTCAGTAACATGCTCTTTTGCTTGGTCTCTTCCCGAACCTCCTGACGGCGCAATTCCTGCGGATTGGCTAATTCATCTACACTTCTCCAGTATGTCTTCATCGAAGATATATTATCAGTTGTTTGACTTTCAGTTTTTAATCATTCATTATTGGTTATTGAATATTGGTTATTGGATATTTCCAATCTCACATTATTCAACCTTTATCTCCATTCCGTCCGAAAATTGGACAACTCTCTTTTCAACCTTTGCTCGCGGACGGGGTCGTGATTTGTTCATCTTTCCCAGGGTTTCGTTCGTTCCTCACTACACCCTGGGCTACCATATTGCCGCTCCTACGGAGCTGAAAAGGTGTCTTGTTTTATTAACCCGTAACACGCACCCCGCAACAGGTAACGCTAATAGTGACAACGCATACAGTCGTTCGCACCAATATTTACGGCACGTACAGTATCCAGTTTGCCCGACTTGATTTGGTCGTGCAGTTTCATATAATTGTCGTAATAAGCATTGTCCTTGAAGTTTACTTTGGTATCGCGGTGGCAATTGATACACCAGCCCATCGATAAGTCGCTGTTTTGTTTCACAATGTCCATCGTTTGAACATCGCCATGACACTGTTTACAATCCACTTTTCCAACACCAACGTGCTGCGCATGACTAAAGAAAACATGATCAGGCAAATTGTGGATGCGCACCCAATCAACCGGAGTTTTGGTTTCGTTTGCCTCAACTACCTTGGCAATTTCGAATTTCCCAGAGCGGGTTCCCTCGCGCACCAAAACGTGGCAGTTCATACACAATTCCATCGCCGGAATGCCGGCTGACTTGCCGTATTCAACCGTTGTGTGACAATATTTACAGTCGATTTTGTTATCGCCGGCATGTACTTTATGTGAGAATTTAATCGGCTGATCAGGAGCGTAATTTTGCGAACGTCCCAATTTAATAGCAGCATCAGCAACCATCTTCACCTGAAGCACTAAGGCCAGCATTAGTACAAAAACAGTGACGAAACGATATTTGATTTTGCGGAAGAAAATCAGGTCGAGTAAGGCCAGTGTGATCAGCAACCCAAGTCCTATGAAAATAATAATCTGGGTAACAGTCGGCCCCACCGAAGGAGGTCCTTTGACAGCCAAATCGTCGAGATAGATTTTTACCTTTTTTAAGTCGGCCTCTTCAATGGTAAAATTCTTGTGCGAGGCTTCCATTTTCTTGCCATTTGGCTGCATAACGGCTGACTGAAAATCCGAGAAATCCTTCGAGGCAAATTTCTTTGCAATGTCCATCGCCGAAGGATTCCAGTTCATCGTATCGGCATGAGAAGTCAACACGTGGCATGACACACAAGCTTCGGACTTACGGTCTTTGGGAAGAAGACCTTTAAAAAAGCGCTCTCCACGTTTGATATCCTCTTCGTGATTATGATCCACAACAATCTCATCAGAATCTTCCTGAGATAATGCAGCAAAAGGCAGCGAAGAAAACGCTAATACAGATAAGATAAATACAGCAAAAGCAGATTTGAATCGTTGGACAACGGTCAGATTGAGACTTGGTTTTTTCATTCCCGAAGGTTTAGTATTTTAACTATATATAATGTGAAACCACTTTTTTCGATGCACATTAAACAAACAAATCCATAGTTGGTTCCGACTCCCGGTAAAAAAAATTAATTTTCTTTATTTTTTTGAATACGGAATTGTAAACTAGCCCATAGAAAAATACATAAAACTATTTAGATCAGCAAATTAGCGACACTAAAGAAAAAGAAAGGCGTTAGTAAACAGTTCTTAAATTTTCTATGTCAATAAGAAATCCGAGCGTTTACGCAATACCACTCAATATGTCGTATTTACAATTAGGTATCAAAGAACATATTAATTAATAATTGAAGGAGTATCCGCAAAAAACAAATATTTATATCTTAGTGTTCTAAATGAAAAAGTGGTAAAAAGGTGGGAATGGGTGCTGATAGTCTAACGATTTTAGTTGTTGACAGTGAGTTGGAGTCACAAAACCAGATAGTCAATCTAATTCAATCAGATTTTGAAAACTTTCAGGTTATTGTGGCGACTGATACCAACGCAGCCATCCTAAAAGTAATTGGTAACTCACCAGATTTAATTCTTATTGGGTATCCAGTTGTCGGAACAGCTGAAAAAGAACTCTTCGAACTAATCAAAAGCAAATTGCCGGAAATTACTATTGCATTTATTGCAAACACGAAAGACTTCGCGCGAAGAGCGATTCAGGAAGGTATTTACAATTACATTCTAAAACCAATTAAAAATCAGGAATTAAGCGATATTATTAGAAGCGCCGTGAATACAAAACAAGCGAGTATTCAAAATCGTTTCGACAAAGCCATAAGCTCTAGTTTTTCAGAAACAAAACTTAGATTTCTGTCTGCAAACGGGTATGTTATTATTGATCCTGAAGAAGTTTTATTTTGTAAAGCATCTGGATACCATACCGAACTTTACATGATTAATAAACGAATGGAATTCGGGCACCAGCAACTTATTAAATTTGAGGAAAGCCTGACACCATTTGGTTTTCTTAGAATTAGCCGAACACATTTAATTAATCCGAGATTCATCAAAAGAGTCTTTAAAAAGGGCAATTCAGTTACGCTGGCTTCTGATGGAGTAGAATACGAATTAAAGGCCGGCAAAACACAGTTAAAAATGATAAGTGACTCTAAAGAAGACTAAAAATGATGGCAGGGAAAAATCCGATAACAGCAATGATAATCGACGATGAACCCGATGCAATTGAGTTGCTCGAAATGTTCCTTCGCCGGTTCCCTGAAGTTCAGGTTATTGGAAAAGAGTGCGATGCCCGAAACGGCTTGGAAATGATAATAGTAAATCCCCCGGATTTGATATTTCTTGATATAGACATGCCCGGAATGAACGGATTGACTCTGGCGGACCGAATCCAGGCCAGCAATTCCCATTCAGAAATAGTTTTCACTACCGCGCATCAACACTATGCTTACGACGCGCTTGGAATAGAGCCGCTCGATTTTCTCACCAAACCGTTTTCGATTGCTGATCTTGAAATTGTTGTAACAAAATTCAACAATAAAGCAGAAAAAAAAGAATATCAAAAGAAACTTGACTCATTATTGCTTTCGCAGAGTACTCCGGTTATCGTTAAGTTTCCCTCAACAAAAGGATTACTTTTCGTTGACATGAAAGAGATTGTGCTTGTTAAGGCCAAGCTTCATTATACCGACATAACCTTGTCAGACGGTACAACAGAAACGGTCATCAGAAATTTCGCCAAAACAGTTGAACTGATAAACTCTCCCTCGTTTTTCCAAGTTAGCAGATCGACTATGATTAATTTAAGATACTTACATCGCATTGATAGAAAAAATCAGACATGCTATCTTAAAGTTGGCGACCAGTTTGTAGAAGAAAAAATGGCGAGAGGGACAACCTTACTTCTAGAAAAAACAGTATCGTTTCCATACAATATTGAATAAAAAAGCCGGCTAAATATTTATTCAACCGGCTCAACCCTTTTCAATATCCTTCTTATTCAATTTTTTGGGGATTATCTACTTTTGAATCCAGCAAAGCGATCTCGAGAACCTGTTCAATAGTATCGACATAATGGAATTTTAACCCTTTGATGTACACACTTTTTATTTCCTCCAAATCCTTCTTATTTACTTCCGAAAGGATAATCTCTTTTATTCCGGCGCGTTTTGCCGCCAATATTTTTTCTTTTATTCCACCTACTGGTAATACTTTACCGCGGAGTGTAATTTCTCCAGTCATTGCCAGATTTTTTCTCACTTTTCGCTGAGTAAATGCTGAAGCAATGGATGTAGCCATTGTTATACCAGCTGATGGACCATCTTTCGGAATAGCGCCTTCAGGAACATGAATGTGAACATTATACCGATCGAACAAATCCGGATTAATATTGAGCTGCTCGGCATGTGACCTGATATATTCCAAAGCCAGCATCGCCGATTCTTTCATCACATCACCCAAATTTCCGGTGAGCGTAAGCCCCCCCTTTCCTTTACTTAAGCTTGTTTCAACATACAATATTTCGCCGCCTACTGCAGTCCATGCTAAACCAGTTACAACCCCTGCAAATGTATTTCCCTGGTAGATTTCCTTGGTATATTGAATAACTCCTAAATATTCACGAACATCAGTTTTGGATAATATTGCGTTTAAATCCTCATCAAATGCAATCTTCTTAGCAATACGGCGTGCAATTTTGGCGATTTTCTTATCCAACTCACGAACACCCGACTCACGCGTATAATGTTCAATAATAAACTGAATGATTTCATCAGGAAAAGCTACCCTATTTTCTTCAACACCATGATTTTCCAACTGTTTTGGAATCAGGTGGCGCTTTGCAATCTCTATCTTTTCCTCAACCAAGTAGCCGCTCACTTCAATCAATTCCAAGCGGTCGCGTAATGCCGGAGCAATTGTATTTAATGTATTGGCAGTAGCAATGAACATCACTTTCGACAAATCGTACTCAAGCTCGACGTAATTGTCGTGAAACTCAAAATTCTGCTCCGGATCAAGTACCTCGAGCAATGCTGAGGCTGGATCTCCGTGAAAATCGTTCGAAACCTTGTCCAGCTCATCCAGAATAAAAACAGGGTTAGATGTTTTCGCCTTTTTGATATTTTGCAAAATTCGCCCAGGCATAGCACCAATATATGTTTTCCGGTGTCCTCGAATTTCGGCCTCATCATGCAAGCCGCCAAGACTCATGCGAATATAACTGCGACCCAGTGCCTTTGCGATAGAACGGCCCAATGATGTCTTTCCCACTCCGGGAGGTCCATACAAGCATAGTATCGGCGACTTCATGTCGTTTTTCAGCTTCAAAACAGCAAGATGTTCCAGAATTCGCTCTTTTACCTTCTCCAAACCGTAATGATCTTCATCCAGAATTTGGGCCGCCCGTTTTAAATCGAAATTGTCCTCAGAATATTCATTCCATGGCAAATCGAGCAAGGTCTGACAATAAGCGAACTGAACAGAATATTCGCCCGCCGCCGGATTTAATCGCGATAACTTATGTACTTCCTTTTCAAAATGTTTGGCAGCGTCCTCCGACCATTTTTTCTCACTGGCTTTTTCTTTCAAATCCTGAATTTCCTGCTCAGCAGGGCTTCCGCCCAGTTCATCCTGAATAGTTTTCATCTGCTGATTCAGCAAAAACTCCCTCTGCTGCTGATCAAGTTCAGCCTTAACTTTAGCCTGAATATCTCGCTTTAGCTCGGCCATCTGGACTTCGCGAACCAAATAACTAATGGCCTGAATTCCTCGCTCTTTGATATCAGCAATGCTCAATAGAATCTGCTTTTCCTCAACCTTTAAATCAGTGTTGGAACAAATAAAATTGATAAGGAATGTTGAATTTTCAATATTTTTCACAGCGAACGAAGCTTCAGGAGAAACATGCATTGAAACCTGGGCTATCTTTATGGATAAGTCTTTCAGTGAACCAATTATCGCCGAAAATTCGGTCGAATTATCATCCTGTTGGATGTCTTCGAGTAAGTTAACTTTTGCTTTAAAATATGGATATTCCTGAATGTACTCCTTTACCTCAAATCGCTTTTTACCCTGAATTATGACAGAGGTAGTCCCATCGGGCATTTCCAGAATTTTCAAAATCTGGGCAACTGTTCCGAGTTGATACAAATCACTTTGGGCCGGATCATCTACACTACCGTCTTTTTGTGCGATGGTACCTAACAATCGATTCCCCCGATATACTTCCTGAACCAACTGCAACGACTTTTGACGCCCAACAGTTATAGGCATAACAACTCCCGGAAACATAACCGTATTTCGCAATGGCAAAATTGGCAAAATGTCAGGTACATCAACATTCATTAATTCCGCATCGTCGCCATCGGCAATAATCGGAATAATATCATTTTCATTATCTATAAAGCTGGAAATAAATATATTTTGCATATCCTTCATTTTTCAATCCCTTTTAATTCTCTCAAATCGCATCTGACATACTGGCCGAAACTAAGCCAGCAGAAGCAGTATCACATTATTTTGCAATAGCCATGCCAAACAATAAAAAACGAAGAAAATGCAAAAGATATGACAACTGAAAACAAAAAAAGCCTCGCAATGCGAAGCTTTTCCAAATATTTTAAGAAAAACAGAATTATTTTTTTCTGTTTTCGAAGTGTTTCTGATATCTTGAATTGAATTTATCAACACGACCTGCTGTGTCAACAAGTTTCATTTTACCAGTGTAAAAAGGGTGAGAAGAACTTGAAATTTCAAGCTTTACAACCGGATATTCAACACCGTCAACTACTTCTGTTTCTCTTGTGTTTACAGTTGATTTAGTTAAAAAAACGTGGCCATTCGACATATCTTTGAAGGCTACGGTACGATAATTTGCTGGATGTATCCCTTTTTTCATTTTGATTCTCTTTTCTTTATTTTTAACGGCTTGCAAAGTTACTCACAGGAATGTAATTTCCAAACATTTCCGATTTAAAATTTTACAAATTTCAAAATTATTCATCAAGTCCAATAATTGGTGCCCGTTTGAAAGGTTTTGACCTATCGAACAAATACCTCATGGTATAATGCGTTTTTACATGAATGCCACCAACCGACTTATAAAGTACAATAATTTTGGGGTTAAAATCCCCGGCCCACGACAATTCTACTTCAGTATATTGCGGCTTGTGCTTCATCAACTTATCCTGATGCCAGAAAATGGCTGATTCGATTCCCGATTTTTGATATTTCGGAGTAACGCCCATAATCAAAATCCGGGTTCTGGTCATTACCTTCGCTTTTTTGTAGTATAAAAATTTCAGGATATTTATAAAGTTTAGTTTCCCGTTCAGCTTTTTCAATACCTGGTTAATGTCGGGAACCATAACAAACAAAGCGATTGGTTCGCCTTCGTGGTAGGCAAACCAAACCATTTCGGGGTCGAGTATGGCTTTTGACGATTTTATAAAGTCGCGAACGTCATCTTTATCCAACGGCTGAAAATGTTCATGAAAACGCCATGCCTCATCATATATATAACAAAAGTCATCTACAAACTTTTCTGCTTTATCAAACGAAAAATGTTCGAACGAATAGCCTGGCTTTTGGGCGACCCATCCGGCTATTTTCCAGAAACGTTCCGGGAATGGCTTCGAATAATCCAAATGATAACTGTATTGCTCAAAATAAACTTCAAACCCATATCGTCTGAATAAATCCTGATAATAAGGCGGATTATAAGGCATACCAAATCCCTGGTGCATAAACCCGTCAACCAGCAATCCCCAGTTCATGTAATTCTCTCCAAAATTAACAGGGCCATCCATGGCTTCCATTCCTTTTTCTTTGAGCCATTCGCGAGCGGTATCAAAGAGCAATTTTGCAACTTCAAAATCGTTAACACACTCAAAAAAGCCGCATCCTCCTGTTGGCTGATCGTATGTATAAGCTTTCTTAGTATTATAAAACGCTCCTATGCGGCCAAGACATTTACCCCGATCATCGATAACGATCCAGCGAATTGCATCGCCGTTCTTAAACGATGGATTCTTCTGCGGAGAAAAAACATCATCAACCATCCCATGCAAAGGGCACGACCAATTAGAATCGTTCTTATAAATTTTATTGGGTATTTCGTGGAATAGTTTTCTGGTCTGTTTATCCGAAACCTGAATTACTTTCATTTTTCCTGTTTTTTAAATGCTCAAAGGTACTACAAATTGTAAACTATATATGATAATTAATCCTGAATAATAGGCAACCGCTCGAAAGAGCGCGAACGATCAAACAAGTACCGCAATGTTTCGTGAGTCTTGGCGTGCTTGCCTCCAACGGCATTAAAAATAGAGATCATTTTCGGATTAAAATCGCCAACCCAGCTCAATTCCATTTCGTTGTACCAGGTTTTTCGAAGAAATACCTGACGCAATTGCCAAAAAATACCAGATTCAATTCCGGCACCCTGAAACCTGGGAATAACGCCCATAACCAAAACACGACAGCGAGTCATCGTTTTTGTATTCTTCAAATAAATTAATTTCAGAATATTCAGCAGACTGAGCTTTCCATTTTTAAGGTACTTCAATATTTGATTCAAATCTGGAATCATCATAAAGAAAGCAATTGGCTCTTCTTTATAAAATACATACCAGATAAATTCCTCCTCCAGAACAATTTTGGCATCACGAATCAGCGCTTTCAATTCCTTGCGGTCAATGGGTTTAAAGTTTGAATGCTTGTTCCATGCCTGCTCGTAAACGGTCAAAAAATCCTCAATACACTGATCCTGATTTTCGAACGAAAAAGTCCGGAAACTAAAATCAGGTTTCTTGGCAACCCATTCCGCAATTTTCCAAAATCGTTGCGGAAGATCTGGACTGGTAATATCGAGATGATAGCTAAACTGCTGATAATACGTTTTAAAACCGAATGATTCAAATAGACTTTTATAGTACGGTGGATTGTATTGCATCCCAAAACCTTGCTGCTGGAACCCATCGACCAGCAAGCCCCAGTTAAAGAAGTTTTCGCCAAAGTTAACAGGGCCGTCCATCGCTGTAAAACCTTCAGATTGAAGCCATGTTTCAGCAGTTTCGAAAAGCATAGCAGCCACACTATCATCATCAATGCACTCAAAAAAGCCAATATTTCCAGCTTGTTCAGCACCGCTTTCAATTTTATCACGATTATAGAATGCTGCTATTCGCCCCACAACGTTATTGTTTTTTTTAACCAGCCAGCGCCGGGCGTCACCACCAACAAATCCGGCGTTCTTTTCTGGATTAAAAATATCTTCGATCATTTTCCGGAGTGGCGGAACCCAATTGGGATCGTTCCGGTAGAGATGTATGGGAAATTGATGAAAAGCTTCAACTGTTTTTCGATCAGCAACCTGAATAACTTCCATAACACACAGTGTACTTTTATTTCGAACCCGAAAATACTATTTATCGCCGGAAAACAAAACAGGGACCGAAGTCCCTGCATAATTGTTTATTTGTTTTCAGGCATTCGCCCACTCGGTCATTAACTCTTTTCATTCGCCTTTGCCAACGAAACCAAACCACTCGTAGCTCCCAAATTCATTGATTCGAGTGCCGAACTGGGCACTATTACCATCGATCCTTTTTCCTTCAGGCCTTCAAAAAGCATATTCATACCACGCAAATGAAGGGCTACCGGATTATCGAGATATTGCTGACTGGCTTCTGCAAATTTTTCAGCGATTTCTGTTTCAGCCGTTCCTAAAATAACACGTGCCTGGCGCTCACGTTCGGCCTGAGCCTGTTTACTCATTGCATCCGCCAGATTTTCAGGAATAATAATATCTCGAATACCAACGTTTTGGCAGGTAATTCCCCACGGGTTAGTGTGTTCATCTAAAATAGCCTGCAATTCATCTGAGATTTTTTGCCTGTCCGACAATAAGTCAGATAGCTCGTGTTTCCCGATTGTGTCGCGCAATCCAGTCTGGGAGATGTTCAAAACGGCTTTTTCGTAATCCTGAACTTCCAGAGCTGCTTTTTCTACGTCCCACACAGTCCAGTAAACAACGGCATCAACATTTACAGGCACAGTGTCTTTGGTCAATGTTTTTTCAGCCTTAATATCGGTTACGCGAACGCGTTGGTCGATATACTTAGCAATGTTGTCAACAATTGGAATAATAAAAAAATATCCCGGTCCTTTTAAGCCAATAAACCGGCCCATTCTCAGCACTACGGCTTTTTCCCATTGATCGGCAATGTGAATCGAGGCCGAAATAAAAATTGAGAGCAATACACCGCCAATTAATATTGGTAGTTCGATGATTTTAAGGAAGTACAATCCGCCACATACAGCAGATAAAATGCATAACAAGGTGATTGAAACCGGGTTAAAGTACTTAGTTGTTTCCATGTCATTTGGTTTTATTTAGTTCGTCAATTAGTTCATCAACCGAAAAACCATAGCTGTGGGCTATCGTTGCAAATTCACGCGTTATTTCCTGAAGCTTTTGTTTTCGCTCCAAGTCAGAGATTTTATTGTCAACGGCACTAATAAAAGTGCCTGTACCCTGTTGGGTTTCCAGAATTTTTTGAATTTCAAGCTCTTTGTAAGCCTTGGCAACTGTATTCAGATTAACTTTTAATTCAACTGCCAAAGCCCGCACGGTTGGCAACTGCTCGTTTATCGCCAAATTACCAGATGCAATACCAAATCGAATTTGATCAATAATTTGCCGATAATACGGAGTTCCCGCTTTTGGATCAAGAATAAACTTAATCATGCTGTATTAGTTTTATATTGTACTATTATTATATTACAAGTATACAATTTGATTTGAATATTCAAACGAACATTTGCTTTTTATTCAAAATAATTTCAGAAATGAGTGCAAATAAAAAAAGGGACCGAAGTCCCTTTCTATTTTATTTAATTGATCTTAGTACATGACAAAAAAATAAATAGCTGATTATCAGCGAAATAAGTGTTAAAATATTTGATTAGAACTCTGAATATCAGTATCTTACAGAAGATTACCACATCATTCAGTAAGAGAAATGACATCCAGAGTAGAGTCTAAAAGTAGTGAATTAGTTTCCATTTTCCATCAACAGTCAGGCTGGAACCTGGCACGAGTGAAGTTCTTTGTTTTAATGATCAGTGCGCTGTGTAAAGTGCAAACAGTTGGTTTTGAGAAGTTAGCTACAGCATTCGATTGCACTGCCAGTACCAGTTCTTCCCTGCGGAGAATACAACGGTTTATGGCCGCATATCTTCTGGATACAGATTTGGTTGCAAGGTTGATATTTAGGTTATTACCACATAAACCGCCTTTTCGTTTAGCTATGGACCGTACGAATTGGAAGTTTGGGCAACAAAATATCAATGTATTGGTGATCGCCGTTGTTTATCATGGAGTTGCTTTTCCTCTATTGTTTAAGTTATTGCCAAAATTTGGCAATTCAAATACCAGTGAACGCATTGAATTGATTGAACGGTTTATCCGTCTTTTTGGTACTACATCGCTGGATTGTTTGACCGCAGATCGGGAGTTTGTAGGAGAGAGATGGATCAAATACCTGAATGATAACCGGATTCGATACTATATCCGCATCCGCGAAAACTTTTGGGTACTGCAACCTCACAATGGCAAGCAAGTCAAAGCAAGTTGGTTGTTTACCGATTTGCCAATGAATGGTTGCCGGGTGAATCACCGGATTGTTTATCTGAACAATCAACTGTGTTATCTCTCTGCATCAAAAGGAAAAGACAAAGAGGGAAAACCTGAATTGCAGATTGTTATCTCGTTCAACAAGCCAGACAGTGCGCTGGAGTTATATAAAGAGCGCTGGCAAATTGAAACAGCTTTTAAAGCATTGAAAACAAGTGGGTTCAATATTGAAGATACCCACTTGAGCGAAATAGAAAGAATTGAAAAACTGTTTGCATTGGTGATGGTTGCTTTTACCTGGGCATATCTGGTTGGTGATTATTTGCACAAATACATCAAACCAATCCCGATTAAAAAGCATGGTAACAAAGCTAAAAGTCTATTCAAATATGGAATAACTTACATTGCAACTGTTCTTTTAAACGCTTTCTTTCAAGATGATATCGATATTTTTAATTTTTTGTCATGTACTTAGATTCGCTTTATTCAAATTTACTACACAGAAAAAATTACCATCCCAAAAATCGTCTTCCTCATCTTCACTTTTTACATCTATAACTTCCTCTATTTCCTTCTGAAAACTTTTAAGTTTGTTAATTGCAGGAGCAATGTGTTCATTATGCGCCCTATTGCTAAAAACGTCGTAAATTAATTGTAAGTATAGAAAATGAATAACCCTAGATATAAAGTTTTTTTCAAACCCATATTCATTTATTTGCTGAAATAAAATAGTGTTTTCAATGTAATCAGGGTTGGAGCGCAAGTAGTGGTTGTTCCATACGAACTCTGAATTTTTGTTATTGAAATCGACATCTTCCGATAAATCAATCTCAATATCAAATTCATCTAACTTTGGTGGAATTATCTCTTTACAATAATCTATCAAGTCCATAGCCTTACTTTTGTCTGCCATTTTATAAATGTCCCTTACTCTTTTTCGCAGAATATTTTTAAAATATTCCAAAGGATCATCGACTTGAAATACTTTTTTATAAAATTCTAACGTTCTTGTGATAAATGGCTTTTGTGTCTTTTCTGTAGCATTTGCAAGAATTGCAAATAGGTCTTTATCCAATAGGTCAATCTCTTTAAAAATTAAGCGATCTTTTTTCTTTGTTTGCCTTGTTGATAAATTATACACTTTTTTATTAACAATAATACTGTTTTCCCCATTGTATTCACCATTAAAATCGAAAAGTAAAAACTTAGCATTTTCCTGAAA
>DAOPZV010000067.1:0-8354 GCA_035353575.1 Prolixibacteraceae bacterium
TAAAGATGTATTAAATGTAATTGAAGAAAAAAGTGAATTTTATTTTTTATTTAACAGCAAATTAGTAGATGTTGATAGGAAAGTTGATATCAATGTTTCAAATCAGCAAGTTGAAAAAATCCTCGACAATCTATTTGTTGGTACTAATGTTGGTTATACTGTTATCGACCGCCAAATCATCATTCAGCCACTTAATCATTCATCAGAAGTTGGTGCCGTTCAACAAAAAGCGGTTTCAGGAGTTGTGAAAGATGAAAGCGGACAGCCAATTCCTGGTGTCAGCGTTGTTGTTAAAGGTACGACTAAAGGTACTCTAACTGATATCGACGGTAAGTTCCAGATTGAAGTTGCCGGCAGTGATAAGGTACTTCAGTTCTCTTTTGTAGGTATGAGAACTCAGGAAGTAACTGTTGGTGACCAACGTAACATTGCTGTTACTCTGGTTCAGGAAACTATCGGTATAGAAGAAGTTGTTGCTGTTGGTTACGGTGTTCAGAAAAAAGTAACTGCAACTGGTTCGGTTTCTTCATCAAAAGGAGAGGCTCTTCAGAAATCTGCAACAACTAACTTAACCAACAACCTTGTTGGTCGTATGCCCGGTTTAACGGCAGTAAGCCGCAGTGGTGAACCAGGAGCTGACAACGCTACATTGCGTATTCGTGGGTCAAATACATTGGGAGACAATAGTCCGCTTATCGTTGTTGACGGGGTTGCAAACCGTGCAATGGAACGTATTGATCCAAATGAAATTGAAAGTGTAACTGTATTAAAAGATGCTTCGGCTGCTATTTACGGTTCGCAGGCTGCTAATGGTGTAATACTTATTACAACTAAACGTGGTAGTCAAGGCAAACCAAAAGTAACGATTAGCATGAACCAAGGTATTAACCAACCAACTCGTATCCCTGAAATGGCCAATGCGGCGCAATATGCAACTATGTTGAATGAAATTGCTTATTACAATTCACCGTCAGGTGGTCGTTACCAGAAGTATTCTGAAAAAGACATTCAACAATACGGCGATGGTTCCGATCCTTGGGGTCACCCAAATACCGACTGGTTTGCCGAAGTATTCAAAGACTGGTCAACTCAGAATCAACAAAATGCTTCTATTTCTGGTGGTAACGAGAACATGAAATATTTCATTTCTTTAGGTGCCAAATTTCAGGATGGTTACTACAAACACAGTGCTACCAACTATAAACAGTATAACTTCCGTACCAACATCGATGGTAAAGTAAACAAATATATCAATGTGGCTTTCGACGTAGCTGGTCGTGAAGAAATCAGAAATTATCCGACACGCTCGGCAAGTTCAATTTTCCGTATGCTGATGCGTGGTAAACCAAATATGCCAGCCTACTGGCCAGATGGAACTCCAGGACCAGATATTGAGTATGGTGATAACCCTGCTGTTACTACTACTGATGCTACTGGTTACGATTTAGATAAAAGATACATTCTTGAAAGTAATTTACGAACCGTTATTGCTATTCCTTGGGTAAAAGGTTTATCTGTTACTACTAACGCATCTTTTGATAAGAACTTTGCTTTTCATAAGAAATGGGAAACTCCTTGGTACCTGTATACTTGGGATGGTAATGCCGAACACAAATTGACGAAGGGTAAACGCGGATTGGATGCCCCACAGTTAAGTGAAGATATGACTGACGGACAACGCATCACGGCCAACGCCTATGCTACTTACGAAACGACTATTAATGATATTCACAACATTAAATTCATGGCTGGTTGGGAAAGACGTTTTGGTAAGCAAGATAAATTCAATGCTTTCCGTAAAAACTTCATTTCTTCTGCAGTTGACCAATTATTTGCCGGAGCTTCTGACCAATATATGTCAAACAGTGGGTCAGCCAGTCAAAATGCATATGAGAGTTACTTTGGCCGTGTGAACTACGATCTCGGTAAAAAGTATATGGCCGAATTTGTTTGGAGGTACGATGGTTCATACATGTTCCCATCCGACAAACGTTTTGGTTTCTTCCCCGGTGTTTCTTTGGGATGGCGTATGTCTGAAGAAAACTTCTGGAAAGATAATTTGGCCTTCATCAACGATTTTAAATTGCGTGGATCGTGGGGACAAACCGGGAACGACCGTATTGATGAATACCAGTATTTGGCTACTTACGGATATGTTGATAGCAGAACTTATGTATATGGATCAAGCGATGCTAAACTTTTGATTGAAACAAAAATACCAAATCCAGCTGTAACGTGGGAAATTGCGAATGAAGCCAACATTGGGTTTGATGCACTTTTATTGAATAACAAATTATCGGTATCGGCTGATTACTTTAATAACTTACGTACTCAGATTTTGATCAAACGTAATGCTTCGGTTCCAAATTCAACAGGTTTGAGCTTACCTCCGGAAAATATTGGAAAAGTTCGGAACTCAGGTTTTGAAGGTTCTGTTGGATACCATGATAAATCTGGAGATTTCTCTTACGACTTATCTGTTAATGCAAGTTATTCAAAGAATAAAGTCATTTTCTGGGACGAAACACCAGGCAAGCCAAGTTACCAACAAAATACAGGCAAGCCAATGCCTACATATAATTCTGATAGTAAAACATTTAATGATGATCTATATTATAAGGCTATTGGTATTTTTAAAGATCAGGCTGCGGTTGACGCTTATCCTCACTGGGCTGGTGCTCAACCTGGCGACGTTATTTTCGAAGATATTGGTGGTCCAGAAGGAAAGCCCGACGGTAAAATTGATGGTTTGGACAGAGTAAGAAACCAGAAGAATGACATGCCACGTTTTATCGGTGGTTTCAATGCAGTTCTCCGTTATAAACAGTTTGATTTAACTATGTTGGTTCAGGGTTCAGCTGGGGCTCAACAATATCTGGGTGTTGAATCAGGAGAAATGGGTAACTTCTATAAATATTATGCAGATAATCGCTGGACTCCAGAAAATACAAATGCAAGTTGTCCAAGAACCTGGAACAGGGATAATGAATACTGGAGGAGTCAGGCCAATACTTTCTGGCTAAGAAACACGAATTATATTCGTTTGAAAAACCTTGAAGTAGGTTATACTTTACCAATGAATACAAATAAATCATTAGGTATCGAAGCATTACGTATCTATGTGAATGGAACTAACCTGCTGACTATTGACAAAGCTAAATTAATTGATCCTGAAACGACTGGTGGCACATCATATGCTCCACAACGGATTGTTTCGGCTGGTTTAACTTTAACATTCTAAAAAGGAACTAACTATGAAAAAGATATTCAATCTATTAATGTTTGTATCAGTTGTTACAATATTTACTTCTTGTAACAATACAGATGACTTTCTGAATAAACAACCGCTGGGCGACTATTCAGAGACCGCTGTGTGGAGTGATCCTGCTTTGGTTCAGACTTTTGTAAACAGTATGTACCGCAACGCTTTGGGTTGGCCGTTTGCCATCGAACGCCTTTCTGACTACTCTGACGAATCACACTTTACTCCAGACTGGGACGTTACAAATTTTAATAAAAGTTTGATGACTCAGGATGGTTTAATGGGATGGGATACTAGCTGGGCAACTCCACATACCTTGCATTTTCGTTGGTCTCCATTGTATGCCAATGTTCGTCGTGCCAATATTTTCTTCTCGAAAATTGATGGTGTACAGGGCGATACATCGGTAATTAGCGACCTGAAGGGTCAGGTTTATTTCTTGAATGCCTGGACTTATTTCTATTTGACTAACCTTTATGGTGGTGTTCCAATCATTACCAAAGTATATGGATTGAGTGACGAATTTACTGTAGCTCGTAACACATATGATGAATGTATTAAGTATATTATTGACCAGTGCGACAAGGCCGTTCAGAATTTATCAGATACTTATGCAACTGATGGACATATTACCAAAGGTGCTGCTTTAGCACTTAAAGCCAGAGTTTTATTGTACGCTGCCAGTGATTTGCACAATCCTGCAAAAAATAATGTGGTAACAAATGGTTTTTCAAAACCTGATTTATTAGGTTATACCAGCGGTAGTGCCAGCGATCGTTGGACTGCTGCTAAAACTGCTGCAAAAGCGGTTATCGATCTAGGTAAATATAGCTTGTATAAACCGAGCCCAGCCACAACAGACTCTGTTGCAAATAACTTTGTTGAGTTCTTCACTTCGAAAGGAACCAACGAAGATATTTTGTTACAATTTTTTACAGCTAAAACTGACGAAAATTGGGAAGGATATAATCCTGCATTGTATTGCGGACCCAATGGCTACCACAACTGGGGTAACAACTGTCCACTTGGCGATTTAGTTGATGACTATGAAATGAAAGACGGTAGCAAATTCAGCTGGGATAATCCAAAGCATAAAGCTAATCCTTACCTGAAACGTGATGCTCGTTTGTATTCAACAATTCTATACGAAGGTGTACAATGGAGAAAGCGGCCGGATGACGCACTAAAAATTGATCCATTCAGCAAAATTCAGGTAGGTCACGTTTATGATCAATCAGGTAAAATGATTAAAGCCGGGTTGGATACCCGCGAAGGACCAATCGAAGATTGGAATGGTGGTAAAACAGGTTATTATGTTCGCAAATGGGTTGATCCAACCATCGATCCTCAGTATGTAAAACAAGATGTACCATTCAAACATATTCGTTATGCTGAAGTTTTGATGAACTACGCAGAAGCATGTATTGAAATTGGTGGTGCAGCCAATGAAGCAGAAGCCCGCACATACATCAATCTGGTTCGTAAGCGCGCAGGCCAACCAGAACTTGCATCAACGGTTACCGGCGATGCATTGCGTCAGGCTTATCGCCACGAACGCAGAATTGAGTTTGCGTATGAAGACCACCGTTTCTGGGATGTTCGTCGTTGGCTGATTGGTTCGGCAGCGTATCACCAAACCATTGGTGTTGATGTGAAATATGTTACTAGTGAAACATCTGTTGCGTCGTACCGCAAAACCGATGGTTCAACGTATGGCGATCCGATTTTCACCAAAAAAGATGTTCCTGGAGATGCCCGGGCATGGAATAACAGATGTTATTTTTTCCCGATATATCGCGATGAAATAAACAAAAACAATTTATTGGTTCAAAATCCTGGATATTAATAAATCGATTCGATTCAAAATCTGATACAACGGCTGTCCTTTTTGGGCAGCCGTTTTTTTGTTGTGTCCGATTTATCCGTTATTTTCGTTTAGTTCCGTAAAACGTTAATCTATTCCAGATGAGTCGCAACTTCTTATTTTTATCCGTTGTTCTTTTTAGCCTGAATTCATGTAATCCTTCAAAGATGAAAGTAGATTTTATCGTGTCGAACGCATCAGTTTATACCGTCGATCAATCGTTTTCAAGAGCTGAAAGCTTTGCAGTAAAAGATGGAAAGTACCTTGCCATCGGCACAAATCAGGAAATCTTATCTAAATATTCATCAGATAAAATATTGGATTGCAGCGGAAGTGCTGTTTTCCCCGGGTTCATCGATGCTCATTGTCATTTTTATGGCTACGGAATGGATATGATGCAATATGCAACTCTTGATGGGTTGACTGATAAGGAGAGCATTTATAAAAAGTTGCAAGAACATCAGAAGAAAAATGGTGGAGACTGGGTGTTAGGTAGGGGCTGGGATCAGAACCTGTGGTCAGAAAAAGCATTTCCGGATAATGAACGGTTGAACCAGATTTTCCCGGATATTCCGGTTTACCTGGTTCGCGTTGACGGACACGCGGCGTGGTGTAACGCCAACGCTCTGGAAATGGCTGGTGTAAATGCCAATACGAAAGTTGATGGGGGAGATGTTATATCAAAAAATGGGAAGCCTAGCGGCGTGTTAATCGACAACGCAATGCAACTTGTTTTTAATCATATTCCAGCTCCAACAGTCGAATTAAGAACCAGGGCACTGCTCGAAGCTCAAAAGAACTGTTTTGCAGTCGGACTAACGTCTGTTACCGATTGTGGTCTTCCGAAGGAGACTATTTTACAAATTGATTCGCTGCAAAAGAAAGGTTCTTTGCTTATGCAATTGAATGTGATGATGGATCCGAGCCCGGAGAATATGGAGTATTTTTTAAAGAAAGGGCCGTATGAAACCGATAAGCTTCAGGTGCGGTCGATAAAATTGTATGCCGACGGAGCTTTGGGGTCACGTGGTGCATATTTGCTTGCCGACTATTCAGATCAGCCAGGTAATAAGGGAATTTTAATGAATTCAGAATCGTATTTCGATGATATTTGCAGCAAGGCTTACGCTGCGGGCTACCAGGTTGCAACACACTGTATTGGCGATGGGGCAAACCGTTTTATGTTGAACATTTATGGAAAATATTTAAAGGGAAAAAACGATAAGCGCTGGAGAATAGAACACGCGCAGGTCGTAAATTCTGCCGATTTCGATTTGTTCGGTAAATATTCGGTGATTCCGTCGGTTCAGGCAACACATGCAACTTCTGATATGCTTTGGGCTGACGAACGGCTGGGTTCTGAAAGAATAAAAGGCGCATACGCATACAAGCAATTGCTCAATCAGAACGGCTGGATTCCGAATGGAACTGATTTTCCGATTGAAGACATCAGCCCGATAAAAACGTTCTATGCTGCGGTAGTCAGGAAAAATCTGGAAGGAAAACCAGATGGCGGATTCCAAATGGAAAATGCGTTGTCGAAAGAAGAAGCTTTAAGATCGATTACGATCTGGGCAGCTAAGGCCGGATTTCAGGAATCAAAAATTGGAAGTATCGAGATTGGCAAAGCTGCCGATTTTGTAGTTCTGGACACAGACATCATGCAATGCGACGAAAAGTCAATCCTTAAAACCAAAGTTCTCAAGACTGTCACCGGTGGAGTAACTGTTTTCGATTCAGTAAATTAAGCGCAGTTTATTCGCGATTGTTGATCCATTCGGCCCAGGTAATGGAATTAAAATAGCTTCGTAACATTCCGTCGAATAAACGAAATGCCTGAATTCGGCTTCCGGTTGAAGTTATTTTTTGAACTTCTTCAGGGACTTTTTTTATCCGGCCATCAAGAAAACTGCTGAATTCTTTTAGTGTTTGCTCGTAGCTGGCATTGTCTTTATTTTTTGGAAAAAGCGCAATCTTCTCGGGCACAGTTATGCTGTCGGTATGTATTTCAGAAATGTATTTATTCAGTAACCCGAAACTATTTTCAGGTAATTTCAATTGCCATTCTGCATAATTTGCAATTAAACGACCAAGCTCTTTGTTGTTGTCGGTTGTCGATTCTGTTGTGAGTTTTTCAACAGCTTGTTTTTGCTCGGTCAGAAAAGGCTCGGTACCGGCCCAGGCATTTTTCAGAGAAGCAAAAGCTGCGATATCGCTAACCGGCTTGTCGCTTGGCAGTCCGATAAAAGATACGTTCAATTTGTATGTCGGATTAATCGATTTCACAGCGTCAATTGTCGTTTTCAGCTCGTTGACGATAGCCTGCAAATTGCGGATATTTTGTTGCACAACCGGAAAGTTGAGGTGATACATGTTGTGTTCGATGCTATCGCAAGCCGACTGAACAGCGCTTAGCTTTTCCTGAATTGAATTGTCTTTGACCCCGCTAGCCTTGATATTTTGCGATTGGAACCAAACATCAGATGCCCCGGCAATTTTTAAATAAACTACAGCATCGGCAACATTTTCTTCGTTCATAGCTATTCCGTCCTGAACGAACTGCCAGCTTGCTTTCATTTCGGCCTTGACTGCAGTTTGCGAAAATTTACTGTTTGAGACAGTAAGTTCGGCCGAAGCTTGATTTTGTGAGTTGTTGATTTGGATATACTCTTCTCCTGAAAACTTTACCGTTTCACTCAATAATTTCCATTCGGCCTTTTTACCGTCAAGCTCATAAGTAAGACCATTATCACCTCGGGACAGGATTTGTGCGGTTCCGGCGATATCGGCATAGGCATCTGGAAATTTGCAAAAATCACGGCGCCCACCTTCAAGTTCTACTTCAATTTTTAATTTCTGGCCATGATTAACAGTGATAACATCACCTGTTTTTACATTACTCCCGTCGATTTTAATTTTTATAAAAGGTTTTCTTGCAGGCTGCACTGCATTGGTGGCACCAACCATAAAAACCAGAACCAGAATGAATATTGCTATTTTCATATTTCCGGGGAAAAAGGTTAGAATGGTATAAAGGTAATTAAAAAACTAAAGCCTGTAACAAATCTGAAAAGTTTTAATTTTTTGTAATATGTTGAAATATAATTGTTTGTGTTGTTATTTGTTCTTCTAGAGTTATTTAATTTTTATTACTTTTTTCACGATTAACTGGTTTGATGTTTTAATATTTAGCACATATATTCCTGGATTAAGTTCCTTAAAATCAAT
>DAOPZV010000067.1:8454-17997 GCA_035353575.1 Prolixibacteraceae bacterium
ACATTGAAAAGTTCTTTTCGTTTCGAATCGTCATAATAATTCCACAAAACAGGTTTTTCTCCAACTCTGCCATTCTGGTCAATCGAAATATCATAGCCCAGTTCGCCGAATTGCCAGATCATTTTTGGGCCAGCTAACATCATGAAAAACGTAGTTGCCATTTTACTTCTGTTCAGTGCTGTGTCTAAAACTTTTGTGTTGTAAGTTCCCGATGAATTTCCGAAGGTTTCTGTCTTGTACATCTGCCGCTCTTCGTCATGGCTTTCCATATATGCAACCAGATTTGGCTTTGCAAAACCTCGTTGTTCATAAGTAGCCCACGAAAAATCAGATTTTCCGGATTGGTTGTAACCCATTGCTGCTTCTGAAAAATTAGAGTTGATGTTTTCCCACAACAGAATGCCGTTTCCGTAGGCAGCCAGCTCTTTTTCTTCAGCATTTGCAGTAAAGTGTTCAAGAATAACATAGGCTTTCGGATTTACCTCCCAGATTTTTGATGCAATGCGCTCGAGAATAGCGATTCGGCTTGCGTCATATGCTGAGCCATCGCCCGGCGTATTTGTAAATCCTTTGCTAAAATCGAATCGGAATCCATCAATTTTATATTCGGTCATCCAGTATTTCGTCACTCTGTCAACAAAATCTTTGGTTGCCTGGCTCTCGTGGTTAAAATCACAGCCCCAACTGTAAGCCGTGTTTGGAGATGTTTCGTTAAACCAGGGATTGTCTGCCGATGGGCGGTTCAAGGCATCGTTCCAATACATTTTCACCAAAGGGCACGAACCGTAGGCATGGTTCAGCACAATATCCTGAACGACGATAAAACCTTGTTTGTGGCACTCGTCGATTAAAGCTTTCAAGTCGTTTTTGGTTCCGTAAGCTTTGTCGGGTGCAAAATAGAAGTTTGGATTATAGCCCCAACTGCTGTTTCCTTCAAACTCGCTGAAAGGCATGAGCTCAATGGTATTGACGCCCAGCCGTTTCAGGTAATCGAGTTTAGCCTGAACTGCCTTGTATGTTTTATCGGTGGTAAAATCCCGAATCAGCAGTTCATAAATTGAAAGTTTGCTTGTTTGTGGTATGCTGTAATTTGTGGTATTCCAGACGAAAGGCGTTTGCGCCGTTTGCAAAACCGAAGCCCTGTCGGAAGCTTTTCCTTCAGGATAAGATATGAGGTTTGGATAGATGGTTGATGAAATGTTTTTATCTTCAGGATCGGAAACCTTATCGGTGTAAGGGTCGGCAATTTTGAGTTTTCCATCAATAAGGTATTGGAAAATGTATTCTTTTTTAGGAGTCAGACCGTTGATTTTTAGCCAATAGTAGTCTCCGTCTTTTTTCATCTGATAGGTGTTATCGGGCAACCAGTTGTTAAAATCGCCGACGATGAAAATGTTATTTTTCTTTGGTGCATAAATGGCCAGAGTTGCCGATTGGTCGTCGGTATAATTAATTCCAGCCTGAATTCCGACCGGCAATGATTCTGTTGTGTTGGTTTCGCGGATGCAGACATAAACCGAGTCTTTTTTTACGACATTATTTAGGGTGGCGGTGGCTTTTAACCAATAATTTCCGGAATCGGCAATTGTAATCGTTTGGCTGATTGTTGTTCCGGTTTGCGTCGCAATTTCTTGTTTATCCTGAAAGAGTTTCAGGCTGGCTGAAGCTGTTGAACTCGCAGTTAACTGAAAAGTTTGGTTTTTTTCGAAGACATTTATTCTGGAAGGAGAAGTGATGCTCACATGTAAATCTTTGGTCGATACATTTACGAACAGGTCGTTGGTCTGCTTCGATCCGTCGGCTGAGCGGAAAACAAAATTCATTTTGGTTACCAGTTCCGAAGAAGGTACAGCGTAAAAGGTATTGATATCAGGGGTAATGGTCAGTTCATAAATTCCACCTCCTTTGTTGGTCAGCTTGGGTTGTTTGGTATTATCGCCCCAGGTTCCGATCACATGTTTCCAGTCGCCACTTCCGGAAATAAAAACTCCCGTATGAGTGTAAAGATCACCGGTAAAATAGCCCAGCCGTGAATCTTTCGACGAGTCGAATGTAATTGTTACCGCCTTAGTGTCAACTGGAATAGCTGGGTTGGTGGTAATTTGAGCGTGAACGGATAGAGTGACAATGAAAAACAGAATAAACCAACAATTACGAATACGTCCCATTTGAAAAATTGATTTAAGTATTTCTAAGAGGAATCAACGGGTTACGAAGAAGTGAATTAAAATACCCTGTCTGACGTTCAAAATCAGACAGGGTAAAGTTTATTGATTAGTATTAATCAATAATAGATTGTATTACTGAATTGAACCGTCACCAGTTTTGAAATTCAGGCTTACAGTATGAGATCCTGCAGTCACCGATACCCGTGTCTGGTCGCCACCTGTTCCTCGGAATGCAATTTTCCCGTTCAAAATGATGAACTCTGATTGCCACCAATCGGTAAACCATGGGTGCCATGCGTACAACCTAAGTTCGTCGGCAGCTAGCGTTTTTGTGACCGTAACAACAGAATTCACATTATCAACGGTAAATAGTCCGGCGGGGTTACTAGTATCCCATGAGCCAATGGTATTGCCCATCAGGTAAACTGTGGGTGTTGCAACAGAAATCTTTTTCGCCTGATAATCTACTACTACCATATAATATCCTGAAGTAGAAGGAACAGGAATATTCTCAACTCCAAAATCATATAGATTACTTGGCGTTGCCAAATCCTTTACAGGTTGGCCAATTCCATTGTCCCAGCCTTTTTGTGGGAATACTTTAAAAGTACCGGAACCTTTCATCCAAACTATTTTCCAGAATAAATTCGGATGACTGTTAACCGGAATCATCGGAAGGTCGGTATTGTCCCAACTCCAGTCGCCAACACCATCACCAATCATAAATAAGGCTGACGGGTAGGCCGCTACAACTTTATAAGTCATGGCTGCCATATCAACAGTAACTTTGTATTGTCCTGATGGTGAAGGTACTGTAATTGCATCTGGATCGCTTCCTCCGCCCAGATTAGCTCCTAAAACACCAGCAGCACCACCGGTAGCCTGACCCCATTGCGGTTGCCATGCACCCAGTGTTTGGATGAATTTCAGACTTTTCCCTGCTGTCAGGTTAAGAACTGCTTCATAAATTCCAGGAGTAGTCGTTTGGCTAATTTTGATAGCGGCAGTATTGTCCCATCCGGCAGTAGTTCCATCACCCAAAGCATAAATAGCATCGGGCAAAGCAGCGGTTTTGAACGAAACTTCCGGGCCATATCCGGTTCCGGCACTATTGGTGGCGTAAGCACGTACGTAATAGGTCGTGTTAGCATTCAGTCCTTTCATCGAACTGGTAAAAGTACCTGTTGTTGTTCCATCGGTTGTTTTGCTATCGGCAATAGTTGGAGCAGCTTTGGTGCTGTAACATATACCGCGCACCGTAATACTGGCGCCACCGTTGTTAGTTACGTTGCCCCCACCGGTAGCCGTGAAGCTGGTAATTGCGGTAACAGCAGCAGTGGTGACTGTTGGCGGAACTGGTAATGTAGTGAAACTGTATTCTTCGCCGTAAATAGTACCCGAACCAATAATGGTTGCATAAGCGCGGGCATAGTACTTTGTGGCATAGTTTAATCCGGTTAAACTAACGGTATAAGTTGCCGAAGTCATCGCGCCAGAGTATGCTACTTTGCTATTCGAAATTGTTGGTCCGGTTGCCGTTCCATAGCAAACACCCTTTTCGCTGAAACCAGCTCCCTCGGACACGATAAACCCTGTTACCGTTGCCGAATTAGAAGTGACATTTTGAGTTTGTGATGTCGAAACCCTGGATTCTAACCGAACTTCAGACATTTCCTTGGTACATGCGGCAAAAAATACCGCTGCAAAAAGGATGGTCGCAATTCTATATAATGCTTTTCTTTTCATAAATGTATTTTTTAACTGTTTCATTCAGCTAGATTTTTGTAATCGTGCAAGTTCCGCCAACTTCACCTTTAACCGAATTTGGGTTGGTGATGGTAAGTACAATGGTGTATTTACCGGCGGTTAAAGTGATGTTTGCACCATCAACAGTCAGTTTATCTGTTGTACCGCCAAGGTTCCATGCCCATCCGTCGTTTAAGCGGAACTTGATGTCACCGTCAACCAGCGTAATTGTAATTTTCCAGGTTCCGGTTGCAGCATCGTAATCCATTTTTTGGTCAGGAGAGTTCCATCCGTTTGGCGTAGCCGAACCTACCAATCCAATCATGTATGGTTCCATGGAGTAAGTTAAGGCTTTTGTATTGGCGCTCAGTTTAAACCATCCATTATCGGTCGGAACAATTCCGGTTGAACTAACTGCAAGAGCAGATCCATTGGCGCCGTATGTGATGTTTGCGTCCGGATCTTTCAGCGTAAACGATTTTGTTTTGTCAAGTTTTACATAGCCAGTGTACTTGCCATCGCCCAATGCCGATTCAATTTTCTGGGTAACTCCTGAATTTATCAAATCGAGACGTGGTAAGCCGTAAGTAGTTGCATTAACCGTTTTAGTTGCCGAAACATATTCGAAAGGAGCAGAACTGGTTCCGGGAGCACCGGTTCCAGCATCAACAACAAGCACTGCGCGCAGTCTGATGTCGATAGCCGATGTTTTATCGGTAGGGAATTTCTTGATGAGCAAGCCATTCAAGTCGCTAACCGAAATTTTCATCGATTTTGGATTTGTTCCTGAAAGCAAAGAAACAGTGCTGGCAAATTTATTGCCTGAAGCACAAGCTTCGAGGAAATAGTTTGCTGAAGCGGCAAAGCCCGGATCAACGGCAGTTCCAACAAATTCGAGCATATTGGTACCATTGTTTCGCTGAAGTGTCAGATCGGGAACAGTCGTTAGCGTAGGAACGACTGGGCTGGCAGACATGATCACTTTTGTTTCGTCTTTTTCGCAAGAGAACAAAAGTCCGATCAACCCGAAAAATGCCAGATATATGATTAATTTTTTACTCATTTTTCAGAATATTAGAGGATTAGTAACCAGGGTTTTGTTTGATATTTGGATTTGAAGCCACCTCGTCTCCAGGGATTGGGAAGATGTTCAAATGCTTATCAGTATTTGTTCCTTTGTATGCGCCACCTTTCCAGGTCCAGTTGTAGTTTCCGTCAGTGAATTTTCCGAAGCGAACCAGGTCGGTACGGCGTTGTGCTTCGTAATAGAATTCGCGTCCACGTTCGTCAAGTAAGAACTGATCGGTAAGCTGGCTTTCGGTAATGTTGCCTGAATTGTTTCCATAAGCGCGTGTGCGAACAGCATTAATGTCTTTAATGGCATTAGCTTTGTCGCCCAAACGGTACAGTGCTTCAGCTCTCATCAACAACGCATCGGCATAGCGGAATACAGGAAAATCAGTACAGGCATAAGCGGCATTGTAGTTTGCTGCCTGTGAACCGTTTGTATTTTTTGCTGTGAATTTATACACGCCAACTCCATAGTCGCCATTCGATGAAGGACTTGGAATATTCAGGCTTTTCTTCATTTTCAGGAATACGCGTTTGTCTTTGGCTTGCGAAAAAGTTGGATCGGTTGAAGGAACCGGAACATTACCGTAAGTAGCAAGAGTATCAACCAGAACATTCATGAAATCTTTTCTGGCACGGTTACCATTCCAGTTGGTGTTCGATGTTAAACCGTGAAAATCCTCAGCACGAATGTATACGGCATCACTGCTTGATTCAATCAGGAATGTTGTTCCTACATAACCCTGTGTATTGATACCATCTTGTTCCCATGCAAAAATCATTTCCGGATTGTGTTTGCCATCGTTATCAGCACTAAAGTTTTGACGATAGTTAGTCGCCAGCGAATATTTACCGCTGCTGATTACTTTGTCGGCATAAATTTTACAGCTATCCCATTTCGCAGTTCCGGTGTAAACCTGAGCGTTGAGGTAAACGCGGGCAAGCAACATCCATGCAGCAGCTTTGTCGGCCTGTGGATACGAGAATCCGGGGTCGCCAAGTTTGCTTTCGATCGCTTTTAATTCAGAAGTGATATAATTGAACAGTTTTGCGCGTTCGATTTGTTTGGGGAAGAATTTACCAACGCCATCGGCATCGGTGGTAAATGGTGGATTACCAAAAAGGTCCATACTCCAGGCATAAGCCAATGCTCTCAAAAAGCGGGCTTCAGCATTGTAGCGGATAACGTTGGCATCGGTGCTGCCATTGGTATTTTTGATGAAATCGTTGGCGTAGGTAATACTCAAGCTCAGGCGTTGATAAAGAGCCGTAAGGAATGGGTTACTTGCGCTCCACGATTGGGTATTCAGGTCGGAGATACCTACGTCGCCCCAGGCACAAATTGCTTCGTCAGTGGTTATTTCCTGAACGTTCCATAAGGCCCTGGTTGTGGTAAAGAAGTTTCCGTCGGAAGCTGTGATATCATCACCCAATCCATTCTTGCTGTCTCCTCCTTGTCCTGAAATAATGAAGCTTGCATATATTTTGCCAAGAGTTTCTTTCATGTAAATCGGATCATCTCCAAGGTTTCCTGCCAGAATAGTGCTTGGATCTTTAGGTTTGATGTCCAAATCATTCACGCACGAGGTAAAAACCAGTGCTGAAAGTATAATTCCTAATATTGTTATTTTCTTATTCATATCTTCTTACTTATTAGAATATTAATAGGATAGGCTTACTCCTAACATAAAGGTCCGAGGCCTTGGATAGAAATTATTGTCGATACCTCCAGGTACTTCAGGGTCAATTCCTTTGTATTTGGTAATTGTAAATACATTCTGAACGGTGAAGCTTAACCGGGCATTCATCTTTTCGAAGATATTGTTGAAATTATACCCGGCAGTTATGTTATCGAGTTTAAAGAACGATGCGTTTTCAACAAAGTAATCGCTTGTGAACTGGCGTTTTACAAACTTGGTATCGCTCAAATAAGTAGGGAAGTTTTTCCAGTAGCCAATCTGGTACATCTGGTCGTAAGAAGAACCGGCAGCAATCTGGTTGTATACGTAGTTGCCAATACTGGCGCGTGATGATGCCGACAGGTCGAAATTCTTGTAGTTGAAACGGAACGAGAAGCCCATTAAAACATCGGCAACCGGATTGTGATAGATGTATTTATCATTGTTGTTTCCGTTTACTGATCCACCTTTTCCTGAAAGGTCAACATATAAACCTTCGATTGGATTTCCATTTGCATCGTAAACCTGTTTGTTTACGAAGTATGAATAGGCTGGATATCCAACTCTGGTAACTTGTTTCTGTCCTGTCATTCCATCGCCGTACAAAATACCAACGTAGCTTGGATCATCAGTCAAAAGCAGTTTGGTGATCTCATTCTTGTTGTAGGTAAGGTTGAAACCAAGGTTCAGGCTCATGTCTTGTTTTGAGATTGGAATCAGGTTCAACGAGAATTCAGCACCTTTATTTTTCAAGCTACCAACGTTGGTTAACAAGGTATTTGAGAAGTTGCTTCCGCTGGGAATAGTAACCGTATTCAACAAATCGTCGGTTGTACGTTGATAAACATCGATAGAACCGGTGATCCGGTCTTTCAGGAAGCCAAAGTCCAAACCGATATTTTGAGTTGTTGTTTCTTCCCATTTGATATCTGGGTCGTAAGCATTTGGACGTAAAGTTGGAAGGAACTGGCCACCAATCGGATAGTAATTTCCGCTAAGTGAAGACATATACTTCGCCTGTGCCGGATAATCGCTACCAATGTCCTGCTGACCGGTAACACCCCAACCTAATCTAACTTTCATGTCCGAAACTGCATTTACATTTTTCAGGAACGATTCGTCTTTAACTTTCCAGGCCAAAGCTGCTGATGGGAAAATTCCCCATTTGTTGCTTCCGGTGAAACGAGAAGAACCATCGTCGCGAAGAGTGAATGTTAACAGGTATTTGCTGTTGAATGTGTAATTCAAACGTCCGAAGAACGAAACCAAATAGTTCTCGGTGATAAACGAAGACTCACGAGCCAACGATCCGTTATCTTTTACACCTTTGGTAGTATTGTCTCCTTCGCGTTTAAAGTGTTGCCACGAATAACCTGCAGTTGCATCAATCTTACTTTTGATCGATGGATATTCTTCTACATAATTGGCATAAAAATCGAGCAGATTATTGTAGTTCGTTGCAGTGTAATCTCTCAGGATACCAATGTAAATATCGGTCAATGTTGATGGAGATGTGGCTGGTCTGTTGTTGTGTCCTTCGCTGGTTGTATAGTCAGTTGCCAAATTTAATACAGCGTGCAACTTTGGAAGGAATGGGAATTTGTAGTCGAATTTAGAACTGGCAATGACACGTTTTACAGTCGATTTATTGTCAGCAGCCATCAGTTGTTCAACAGGGTTTGCAGTACCCAGGCTGGCACCGTAGTTTCCCCATTGGAAGTATCCGTCAGAATTGGCATTACCATCTTTAACAGGTTTGGTTGGGTCCATATTAATAGCCGAACCAATGGCGCCGGTATCGCCAAAGTTATTTTTGGTCAACATACCTTTTGCATTCAGGTTAACAGTCAGGTTTCCATCAAACAAAGTTGGGTCAATGCTAACCGATCCTGTAATTCTATTCATATCTGTATTTTTCAGGATACCAAATTGGTCGGTATAACCAACAGATACGCGGTAAGGAGTTTTCAGAGCTGTACCAGTTACACTCAAGTTATGGTCGTGAGACAAAGCTGTTCTGAAAATTTCTTTCTGCCAGTTTGTATTTAAAGTTCCGAGTTTACTGAAACTGTCGGCACCGAATAAATCTTTATGGTTCAAAGCAATTTCTCTGATCTGGTCGCCCGAATAGACGTCAGTATATTTTACGGCCGATGCCAAAGATGTATTGGCGTCATAAGAAATGCGTAATGGAGTTCCTTTTTTACCTTTTTTGGTGGTAATCAGGATAACGCCGTTCGATGCTCTCGACCCGTAAATTGCAGTTGCCGAAGCATCTTTCAAAACAGTCATGGTTTCGATATCGTTCGGGTTAACTACCGAAAGGAAGTTGCTGCTTCCTGAAGCATTGTTGTTGTCGATTGGGACGCCGTCGATAATAATTAACGGATCGTTTGATGCATTCAGCGAAGAACCACCGCGGATACGGATAGTTGCTCCGCTTCCAGGGGCACCACCAGCAGTTGTGATAACAACACCGGCACTTTTACCTACCAGCAATTCCTGTGGCGAGGTGATGGCTCCTTTGTTGAAATCTTTTGAACTTACTGCGACCACCGATCCTGTGGCATCGCCTTTCTTAACTTGTCCATAACCAATTACAACTACTTCCTGTAATTCAGCTTTGTCTTCAACAAGTCCGACATTCAGTGTTTTTTGGTCCTGAATAAGAACTTCCTGCATTTTGTACCCTACAAACGAAAATTGAATAACATCTCCCTTTTTAACACCAAAGTTGAAGACGCCATCCATATTTGTAATGGTTCCGATAGTGGTTCCTTTCACAACAATTGAAACACCTGGTAAAGGTTCTCCCGACGAGCTATCGGTAACCTTCCCTGTTAATACTGTCTGTTGTGCCATTGCATAGTTTCCCAGCA
>DAOPZV010000068.1:0-17758 GCA_035353575.1 Prolixibacteraceae bacterium
AAGCGCCAACGGCCGAAAAAATTCAGGAAATTGAGGCGAAAGTGAACGAAGTGATTCGGCAAAATTTGCCGGTGGGCGTATCGTTTACAAAGCGCGACGAAGTACCTGCCAGCGTCGATTTGAGCAAACTTCCCGAAGACAGCAGCGAAACCCTTCGCCTGATTTCAATTGGCGATTACGACCTGTGTGCCTGCGCCGGTCAGCATGTTTCCAACACCTCAGAAGTTGGGACATTCCGCATTATCAGCTCCGATTTTGCTGAGGGAAGGTGGCGGGTTCGGTTCAAACTGGACGCGTAGCGGAACAAATTTTCAGGAACAAAAAAAGCCCCTCGGTTTGGAGGAGCTTTTCTGAGATTGAGTATAGGATTAAACGACGCCTTGTGCGATCATAGCGTCGGCTACTTTAATAAATCCGCCGATATTGGCACCTTTCACGTAGTTGATGTAACCGTCTTTTTCGGTTCCGTATTTCACGCAGGTTTGGTGAATGTTGACCATGATTTGGTGCAATTTAGCGTCAACTTCTTCACGGGTCCATGGCAAACGCATCGAGTTTTGTGTCATTTCCAATCCTGAAGTTGCAACACCGCCGGCGTTGGCAGCTTTTCCAGGTCCGTAAAGTATTTTAGCTTTCAGATAAACTTCAATGGCATCGGGGGTTGAAGGCATGTTGGCACCTTCTGATACCACGAAGCACCCGTTTTTGATCAGTTCGTTAGCATCGTCTTCGTTCACTTCGTTTTGAGTTGCAGATGGGAAGGCACAGTCGCATTTTACACCCCATGGTGTTTTTCCGGGAACAAATTCACATCCAAATTTGTCGGCATATTCCGAGATACGTCCGCGACGGATGTTTTTCAGTTCCATTACCCAAGCCAGTTTTTCAGTGTCGATACCAGCCGGATCGTAGATGTAACCAGCTGAATCGGAAAGGGTAACAGCTTTTGCTCCCAACTGAATCAGTTTTTCAACGGTGTACTGGGCCACGTTTCCTGAACCAGAAACGGTACAAACTTTACCTTTCAGGCTGTCGCCGCGGGTAGCAAGCATTTCCTGTGCAAAGTAAACCGAACCGTAACCCGTTGCTTCAGGACGGATCAAACTTCCCCCCCATTCAAGAGCTTTACCAGTCAAAACACCAACAAATTCATTCCGGAGTTTCTTGTATTGTCCGAACATGTAACCAATCTCGCGGCCACCGGTACCGATGTCACCGGCAGGAACGTCGGTGTCGGCACCAATGTGTTTGCTCAATTCGGTCATGAATGCCTGGCAGAAACGCATGATTTCGTTGTCTGATTTTCCTTTTGGATCGAAATCAGAACCACCTTTTCCACCGCCCATTGGCAAAGTGGTCAAGCTGTTTTTCAAAACCTGTTCGAAAGCAAGGAATTTCAGGATACCCAAATTTACGGTTGGGTGCAAACGGATCCCGCCTTTGTATGGGCCAATCGCGCTGCTCATCTGGATACGGTAGCCACGGTTTACCTGGATTTCGCCATTGTCGTCAACCCAGGCTACGCGGAACATGATAACGCGTTCCGGTTCGGCCATACGTTCCAAAATTTTGGCTTCTTTGTATTTTGGATTTGCGTCGATGAAAGGCATCAGCGATTCAACAACTTCTTTTACTGCCTGATGAAATTCAGATTCTCCCGGGTTCTTGGCAATTACTTTCGCCATGAACTCGTTCACTTTTACATTTAAGATGTCGGCCATGATTTTAATATTTTATAGGTTGAATGAATGTTTTCGATAACGGAAGCGAAAATATACGACGACCAAGTCACTACAATATAAGTGACTTGCAATTACGTGTTTTACGTAAGGGAGGTAAGTGTTCAGTCGCAGTCTCAGTTAGCAGGGAAGAAGTTCGGAGTTCGGAGTTGACAGAGTCGGAAGTTGGAAGACTGAAGTAAATTTTGCAAAAATGCCTATATCTCAATAATATTGTTCTTGATGGCAAATTTCACCATATCGACCGTGCTTTTCAGGTTAAGTTTTTGCATGATATGGTTTTTGTGCGATTCGACGGTGCGTACGCTGATGAAAAATTTGTCGGCAATTTCCTGGTTGGTATAGCTTTCGCCCCACAGTTTCAGGATCGCGACCTGGCGCGAGCTGAGGCTTTCCAGGTTGGCATTTTGACTCAGGTCGTCTGATTTCAAACTCGAAATATAGCGGTTCAGCAAAAGGTGCGTGATCGACTGGCTGTAGTAATCGTGGCCGTTGCGCAAGGTGTAAACAGCTTCCATGAGGCTGTTTCGGTCGGAGTCTTTCCCGAGGAAACCTTTAGCTCCGGCCTTGATGGTTTTAAGCACAATTTCTTCGCTGTCGATCACCGAAATGACGAGGATTTTCAATTTCGGATTCGAAATATTTAACTGAACGATCAGGTTGATGTTGCGCACCGAAATATCGTGCATATTTAACAAAAGCACGTGAACCTGCATGGCTTTCAGTTTTTCGGTCAGGACGCTTCGGTCGTCGCATTGAAGCACCACCCTGAAGTCAGATATTCCTGAAAGCAATCCTGAAAGACCTTCCAGAACCAGTTTGTGTTCGTCGAAAATGGCGATATCTATCATGTTGTCAGAATATTATAGCTGATGTTTTATGTCGTCCGTCCATCAAGATTGATAAAGGGTTTTCGAACCTGATGTGGCGGTAAAATTCGGTTTCGTGAATTACTTTTTGCTTGTTCAGCAGATCCCAGCGAACAAAATCGGTGGGCGAGGAGTGCAGCACCGAAAAATAGCCGATGTTCATCGACGTAACATTGTGGAAGAAATGCGATCCGAGCGACGAGTCGAGCGGAAAGTTCTCGAGGCTGACTTCAACAATGATTTTGGCGTTCGAAATCTGCGACCAGTTTACCGGGATGCCCACAAAACGGTCGCGGCTTCCCCAGCGTCCGGGGCCAATCAGGATGTATTGCCGGTTGCTTTTCTTCATTTCCTTGTTTAGCTTTTCAATCTCAGCGGCCATCTCCATGGTTTTTAACTTGCTGAATCGTGCAGGATCGACGTAGATAATATCGCGGATGTCTTTGATTTCGCCGTTCCCCAGACTCGATTTGGTGTACAAAACCATCTGTGACTTTTCAAAGCGCTCGATGTCCAGATTTTGTGTAATCTGGTTGCCAATCAGCGGCTTAATCTGCAATAAATAGAACGTTGGCAATCCGTTTCCTTTTGATTCCAGATCCACAGCATATTCTATTTCAACCGGTGAGCCGAAAGCTTCTTTCACGGTGTTGAGCAAGGTGCTGATGGTTTCCGCCAGCGGAATGTAGTTGTATTGCAGAATGTTGGCAAAGTTGATGATGCGAGGTCCGTAAGCCGAAAGTCCGGCTTCGATGCGGTCGTTATTCGGGTTATATACCGAAGCACAATGTGTCAGGGTGCCGTGTTTTTCGGCTTCGCTGATGTCCAGAAGCTTTAAAGCAGCCAGTTCCCCGTGTTCCAGAAAGTCAATCTCTTTTTCGGAGCAATCGAGCGCATAAAACTGCACCTGCGAGTTGTTGAGCAAATCTTTGGTGCTGTGAATCGAAACTTTGGGATAGCGGGGCGAAAAACGGAACGATTTCCAACCATCGACTACATAGGTTCCCAACCCAACAGCAGCCACAGCAAAACCTTCTTCGGGTTTCATGTTGGCTACCGGATAATAGTTGTACGATTGCGCTACGCCACTGATGTGCGGGTAATAATAGTCGTCGTATTGATTTCCAACCAATTCCTGAAGTACAACTGCCATTTTTTCCTCTTCCACTTTGTGGTGGATGATGGAGAAATAGTTTCGGGCTTTTTCTGAAAAAGTGGACGCAAAAACTAGCTTGATGGCCGTTGAAATGCGTTCCAGAATCAGTTTTTTATTGGTGTTATGATTTGGAATGATATACGTATCGAAAACTCCGGCGAATGGCTGTGTAATGGAGTCTTCCGACGAGCTTGATGATCGGACCGCTATCGGTTTATCGATTTGAGAAACAAAAACCCTCAGTTTTTTCAGCAGCGAAATCGACAAATGTGCTTCTACAAAATGCTTTCGCAATTCGGCATACGAAATATCCGGATCGACAATTTTTTCGAGCAACCTATTTTTAGCAATGAAATGCTGAAACTCGTTCGATCCAATAATGACTGTAATGGGTGCCAAAATATTGATCCGGTTGACTAATGTTGGGAATTCAATATTGTAAATCAGCGTATTGATAAATGCCAGGCCACGACCTTTGCCGCCCAGCGAACCTCCGGAAAAGGAGACGATGTTTTTTTCGTCGAGAATTGAAGTTTCGTCGAAACTCAGGATTTTACCTTTCTTTTTTTCTTCGCGGTATTGTTTGAAGCTATCGCGGAAGAACTGACGCATTTCCTTAATACTTCCGAACGTATTGGCTGATACTGGGTTAAGTGACTTAGCCAGCTGAATTTCGCCGCGCGACATCAGCCAAAGCGAAAGCTGGTTTTCCGAAGCATGTAAATACAGCGATTCGTCGGGCACTTCGAGCAGCAGGTTCTCGAATTCGCGCAACGATTTGGCCACCGCAATTTTGTTGCCGTCGCGGTCTCGGAAGACGAAATGCCCAAATCCAAGGTAACTGACCAGAAAGTGGCGGAGGTCGTTCAACAGAGTCTCCGAATTTTTATTGATGAAAGCTACTTCCAAATCACTGGCTAACTGCCGATTACGATTTTCCGACGATTGCAGGATAATCGGGATTTTGGAAATGTGCGATTTCACGTACTTGATGAAATTTACACCGGCGTGTTTGTCCAACTTCCCTCCATGGTCGAATTCCATGTCGGAAATCACACAAAGCATGAAATCTTTGTACTTGTTAAAGATGGCAATGGCTTCTTCGTAATTTCGCGCCAGCAGAATTTTGGGGCGGGAGCGCATTTTCGAAATTTTGTCCAGTTCGTTTTTCTCCACTTCGGGTAGCAATTCCTGCACCTGGCTGAAAACAATATCGTACAAAAACTGGAGGTATTTCGAGTAATAAAGCGGTGAATCTTCAATCAGCAAAATCACGCGGACCAAGCCAATTTTCGTGTCGTTCTCCACATTCACCTTGTCTTCGAGCGATTTGACAATGGCAAACAAAATCAGTGAGTCGCCGTTCCACACAAATAATTTATCTACTGAGCGAATGGTGGGAACCAGTTCTTCGAAATATTTGATATCGCTTTTTCGGTTCAGCAGAAGATAAATGGGCAACGCTTCGTTTTTAGCCCTGATCTGCTCGCTCAATAGAACCGGCGCGTCGCGATCCATTCCGGCCATCAGGATAACCAAATCGAAATTGGTGGTTTCGAGCAACGCCAATGCCTCCTCGGCTGATGTGACTCCCGTGATCCGGGGTACCGAAAACAAGCTGTATTGATAGGTAGAACCCATGAAGCGCTCGAAGAAAGAGTCCTCATTTTCGAGCGTAAACGCATCGTACAAAGTAGCCACAAACAGGATGTGTTTGATTTTGTACTTCATCATATCGAGGTAAACATACTTATCGATCGACTGCTGATTGAAGTACAACTGTAGCGGTTTTTTGTTGCTAACCAGCGAATTGCGAAAATTATCGGAAGGCTGAATCGCCTGTTCGGGAATGCCTTTGCGGTGAATGATTTCGCGCCCTTTGTAGTTATTGAGGTAGCCACTGATCAGCCGGGCAATATTGATGAGCAGGTTTCGCTCTTCCTGAAGGAAAGGGCCTTCGTCTTCTCTCGGAAATGCCTTCAGGTAAACTATTTCGATGGTGCCTTTTTTATTGTCGATGGTTACGAAATGCTCTGTTTGTACCCATTCTGTTTCCTGAAAATTAGGCGTAGAGTAGGTTTTCCCTTCAAATTCTATGCGCGAAGCGGTATATTTTGGGTATTGCCACGACCGGGGCAGTAAAGCGCAAATTTCGGTCAGCGTTTCGTCAACTGTTTTTCCCTCGTCAATAATTTGCGTGGTTTGATTGATGGCCCTGAGTTCTTTTAGCCGCTCGGTATTTTCGCGATACAGTTTGCTGAAAACGTCGCGGGTGGCCGATCCTGCAATCAGGGTCGAAAGGTTGACCAGCAAATTACGCTCTTCCTTCAGGAAAGGGCCTTCGTCTTCCGTTGGAAACTGTTTCAGGTAGAAAATCTCGATGGTGCCTTTTTTCGTACCCGGAGCCTCAAACTCCTGCTCCATTTTCCATTCGGTTTCGGTAAAATTAGCGCTTTCGAATACATTTTTATCGTAATTGATGCGGGCCGCCGTGAATTCGGGATATTGCCACGATTCGGGCAGAAGAGCGCATATTCTGGGCAGCGCTTCTTCGAGCGACTGGCTACTTTGGAGTATTTCGCCAGTGCGGTTAATTCCGCGAAGTTCTTTCAGCCGCTCGGTGTTTTTGATCAACAGCTCGCCCAGCGCTTTTCTGGAGACTGTTCCGGCAATTAACTCAGCCAGGTTATCAATCAAATGGCGCTCTTCCAAAAGAAAAGGGCCTTCGCCAGCTTCAGGAAATTCTTCGAGGTAAAAAACTTCAATTGAGCCGCTGACTGCATTGGACGTATCAAAAATTTGTGCCAGTCTCCACGGTGTCTCCCTGAAATTTTGGCTGGTAAACTGCTGGTTTCCGTAGCGGATACGCGTTGCAGCCTGTGCCGGGAACTGCATGGCTTCGGACAGGAACGAACAGATTTGCTGAAATAATTCTTCAATCGTGTTGCTTTTCTTCAGAATTTCGGTTGTCCGGTTGATACCTTCCAGTTCTTTCCGGCGTTCGCCAATATCAAAAGCTAGTTTTTCGAGTTGAATCTTGGAAATCAGCCCTACCAAGAGCGGGACAACGGTTTTTAACATCCGTTCAGCATCTTCAAGCAGGTTTCCGGAATGATGTTCACGATTTTCACGAGAAAAGAACAGTTCAACCGTACCAACTTGCTTTTCGGGAAGTTCAAATTTGTGTTTTATTTCGACCGAAGCGTCGCTAAAATATTGATTTTTATATGATTTACCATCAAAATTTATGCAAACAGAAACACAATTTCCTGAAGTGCAGGCAGACGAAATAGCCTCGCAGACCTCAGAGAGTGAATCATCCAGGTTTTTCCCGCTATCGAGAATCCGGATTATTCGGAATGTAAGGTCGTCAATTGCAAATAAATGCTGTTTCGCCAATTTTTCATGATTTTTGGACGAAA
This sequence comes from Prolixibacteraceae bacterium, assembly GCA_035353575.1. Taxonomy (GTDB): domain Bacteria; phylum Bacteroidota; class Bacteroidia; order Bacteroidales; family Prolixibacteraceae; genus Aquipluma. The sequence continues at coordinate 7,187 of DAOPZV010000068.1, forward strand.
AGTGGGTATTTTTCTTCATAGAATCCTGTTTCGGGAGCTTTTTTACAGCACAAAACCCAAGTTAGCACAAAGATAGTTGAGATTTACTGAAAGACGGGGATTGGGCTGAGGTAGTTTTTGTCCTTCTTACATTGTTGTGATTTCCCGTATTCGGATCACGAATTCGCTGTATGCCGCTTATATTGAAACTGCCAATTGGCCGGCTGTTTTTAATGCCGACGTTTCGCTTCCAAATCTTTTAGCAACCTCATCAAAGCCCAGGTAATGTGCATTAAAGTTATAACCGTCAACACAAACCGAATGTGTTTTGCAGTAAACATTTACCCTGAAAATGCCGTGCTTCCCCCGGAGATTCTGTTCGGGCAAACAGAGCATTAACTGAACCGGTGTTCGCGTAGCCGTGCAAATTGTACTGGTTTCGCGTATGGTTCGGGTGTGCCCAATAGCTATAACCTGATCGAATTTATGAACCCTGATCGTTTGTTCCAGAAGCTGGAATGAACGGCGCTGATTTTCGTCGGTTGCAATCCAATGGTCTGAATTTTTTCTAATCTCATTTTCAGGCAGATGGTTGATACCGGGATTTTGCGTCAAAAGGCAGGTGATTTTATTTCCAGCTGCCCGAAGCGCCAGGATAACCGGAAGCAACGGGATCATGCAATTGTAACTGGCCACGCAGAGAACAGACTCCGAATTTCCTATCCGGAAGGGCTGGCCAAATGATCCTTCCATTTCAACCTCGCTCGTAGCCTCGGTTGCCTGAATAAATTCGGCTACAGGATCTTCGTCCACCGGAACCAAAACCGTAAGTATTTCACGGGTAGGCTCATATTTAAAAACTGGGCATGTAACTGAAGCGTTTTCCGCAAGCGTGCGAAGGATGACATACTGGCCGGGACCAGCATATTCGAACTTTTCTGATATTCTGATTTCCAGCCTTATAAGCTGATCGGATAAATTTTTTCCAGCGCTAATTTTTGTTATCATCTCGTCGGGTAAAGAATATGACCGGAAGATAGGCCGATTCGATTTGACGAGAAAAGTTGTCGCTTGAATTCAGTATTTCCACTACGTGAAAAACGGAAGGCTCGGAGCCGGGTTCAGGGAAAAACCGAGCAATGGCGAATAAAAAAGCCCCACCATTCCGGGAGGGGCTTTCAAGTATTTCAGGTCTTATCCTGCTTATTTTTTCTTTTTGCGCAATACGGCAAACGCAATTCCACCAATCACAACAACACCGGCAATAATGGCATAAGTTGTTGTATTCGACGATTTTGCCGGGGCTTCTTCTTCATAATATTTAGGGCCTTCACCATCAATCGAAATGGTGTCTTTGGGTTCTTCGGCGGCTTTCGCCGAATCCTGTTGCGCATAGGCAGTCATTCCGCCTGCTACTAAAAGACTCAACAGAGTCATCCTGATTACTTTTTTCATCTTCCTGATTTTTAGAGTTATTTTATTTTCATTATTAGTTCATCTATCCGGCGTGCCTTCTCCTGTTCCGTTTTTCTGTACGTATTGGCCAATGCTTCCAAAGCAGGCTTATACTTTGAGTTCAGTTTCAGGCAATCTTTTAAAACCCGCCGGGTCTTCAAAACATCCGAATCGCTATACATTGCCGAAAGCCGGATGTATGCCGGATAATATTTCCGGTTCGCCACTATGGCCCGGCGGTAAAACCCGACGGCTTCGTTTGTTTTGCATTTGTTTTTAGCCAAATCGCCCAGCAAAATTAATGCTTTTTCAAAATCGGGATTAATTTGCAGGCATTTGTTCAGCAGCAAAGTAGCCCGATCTTCGTCTCCATTTGACAAACACGCCTCAGCAAATTTATAACAGATCAGTTCATTTTGCGGGTCAAATTTAACTGCATTTTCGAATAACAACGCAGATTTAATGTTATCACCCGATAATTGTTCTTTTATAGCGCTAAAATCGTCCTTGGTAACTCGCTCAATTACTGCACAAACCGGGACACCATCGGCATAAATAGTGTGAATTGTATTTTTAGGCGGCCAAATCGGATTGCTCAACTGATAAGGCGGGATGTAACTATTGGCTACAATGGCATAATCCCAGTTGTATTCGCTGCGCCGTTGCCACGGAAAATAAACAAAGCGCATTTCTTTTTCGTTCCTGAAATACCATTGAATGGGGAAATTTCCGCCAACCACAACCGTGTCGCCGGTGGGTTTGTTTTTCAGGTATTCCTGAAGCCATTCGGCTCCTTTTCGCATGGAATGGTAATAATAGTCAGTTTCATACTTTCCATATGCTCCTTTTAGTCCGCCAACAAACTCGTTATAATACAGATAATAATACGGATGATTTGCTGCCATAAATCTTAATGGATTGATACAAAGGATTAAGAAAAGAACCAGCAGCGAATATCGAATTAAGGTTTTTTTGTACCGAAGAAATATCGCATGAATGCCAAGCGCAGCAATTAGTACAATTGCCGGATAGATAAAAAGAAAATGGCGCCATGAGCCGTATAAATTTGAGTGCTTCAGCAAAACAAAAACGATTGGGAACAAAATGGTGAACCCAATCATGGCAAGTTGAATCTTTTGATTGAACGTTTCGCTCTTTTTTGTGTTAATGAGGAACAAAGCGACACCAAGAAAAACAACAACCGGAATAGTAATTGCCATGTATTTGGGCAAATAATACCAAGGTAAAAAGTCGGACCAATCGAAATTGCCCTCAAATATTTGTCTTACAGTCGTTGGGAAATGAGTCATTACGACATACGATTTCCACGGATTGATAATCGGATTTTGAAGTGCATAAGGCCATAAAACCAAACCCAGCAGATAACCTGCGAACACACTTAAGGCGGCTTTTGCAGCCGTGGATGATAATGTTTCCCATTCAAAGTGCTTGGTTCTGACAAAATCTAAAACCACTTTCAGAATAAAGAAAAAGCCAAAGTAAAAAATGACTAAAAAACCGCCGGCGCGAATTCCTACAGCCAAAGCAAAACTGAGAATCAACCAGAGGTAATCTCTTTTAGTCAAGTTACTTTCTGAAAAAACAATTTTTAAAGAATAATAAACGCTCGCGATGTAAGCCAGCGCAAACGGAATATCTTTCAGGTTGTTTTGAGCGTGACCTAAGAAAGTTGGAGATACTGCAAAGAGTAAAAGAACCACAATTGCTGCTCCGTAGCCCGCCAAATAAGCCGCAAATAACCCTGTAACAACAATCGTAAGCCAACCCGCAATACTACACATGAGGTGCCTGAATCCATAAATGTCCTCGATGTTAAACCAATGAATAAGGATGGTGACAATGTTATCGAAAGCCTGTCCGTAGTATTGAAGATGAGTATTGGGAGTGTGGAGAGCCGACTGATCTGCTCCCATCGTTTTAAAATAGTTGTAAACCTGTTCCGAATGTTTATAGTGAACCTCTTCGTCCCCCGATATTCCGGCGTCGCGGCTAATCACAATCATCGCTGCCAGCATCAAAAGAGCAAGAGCAACAAAAATTATTTTTAAATGTCGTTCACCCATTATTCAATTTCGGCATCGTAAAATTTCCTGATTAAGTAGATTGGACGATTCTGCGATTCTTTGTAAATCCGGTAAATGTATTCGCCCAAAACACCAAGAAAAATGAGCTGAATGGAGCCTAGAAAGTATATGCTTAATACCGTTGACGACCAACCAAACAAGGCAATTCCCATCAGTTTACAGACCAAAGCGTATATTCCGGCAGCCATAAAAATTACAGTTCCCAAAATTCCCAGAAACAGACATACCTTGATAGGAAATTTAGAAAACGAAAAAATGGCATCGGCCCCCAGAACAATAAGCTTACTGAAGGTCATTTTTGGCTTGCCGTTAAGCCGATCTTCGCGGACATATTCAAAGTACCCCTGTCTGAATCCAATGAAACTCCTCAGACCAGGCAAATACCTTATCGATTCTTTCATTTTCAGAAGGGCATCGATAGCGGTTCGGTTCATTATCGAAAAGTTCCCGGTATTTTCAATTCCTTCAACTTCCGACACCTTTTTAAAAAGAGAGTGAAACAAATTTGTTGCCACCCGAAAGCGCTTCGCTTTTCTTCCTTGCCTCAATCCACTAATAATGTCAAGATTTTCATCTTTCATCTTGCTGAACATTTTAGGAAGGTACTCCGGTGGATCCTGCAAATCTCCGTCCATTAGAGCGGCATAATTTCCGAGTGCCATTTCGAGTCCGGCTGTAAAAGCAGCCTGGTGGCCAAAGTTGCGTGAAAGGTCGATGATTTTTATGTGGTGATATTTTCCCCGGGCAGCCAAAAGTTCCTCGAGAGTATTGTCGGTACTGCCATCGTTGATAAACAGTATTTCGTAATCTGAAGTAAATGTTTCAAGCGCTTTTACCGATCGGGCGACCAGTTCGTCGATCAGACCTTCTTCATTATATACAGGTATCAGCAGTGAAAACATAGGTTTGTTTATTTAGGCAATTATTCTCCGGTTTCAGTATAGTCATTTTGAGGCAACTGCGGGTTAAAGATACTGATTTTGGCAAGAATTTATTAAAAGACTGCCAGCTCAGAAGAAAAACTTCTCCCTTGCTGGCAGTTTTTGGTTGGTTTAGAAAAGCATCCCGGTTATAAGGATGAAAAGCTTGAGTGTATGTATTGAATAAAATTCCAAATTAAGCTTTGTGTGCAGTTCCCGGAACCGGCACTTCAAACTGCATATCAACCGGTCCGAAAACAAATTCCTTTGGTCCAAGTTCCATATCCGATTTAAACATCTCTTCCCACGTTATCTTTTTTCCGGTATAAGCTGCTGTTCGCCCCATAATTGCGGCCAGGGTCGAATGAGCTGTTTCTTCCGCCTGATTGACATAGTTTCCGGTGCGAATGGCGTGAACCAGGTGCATGTGTTCCTGAACGTAAGGCGGAATTTTTACCTGAGTCATTTCATTGCCGTTTTCGTCTTTCGGATATTCAAATTTCCATTTTACCGAACCATCCATGTTCCAGATTGTGTTTACACAGTTGGTGTACCCTTCTGTTCCCATAATGAATTCGCCGGTATTGTTGGCACAACTGTCTATTTGACGGCACATGCTATGCGAATACAATCCGTCTCCAAAATCGTAATCGACGCTGAAAAAATCAAATTGATCGCCAGTTAGTCTTCTGGCCCTGCCGCCGTATCCAACAGCGCTGATTGGGGTTTTACCCAAAAACCAATTGATTACATCGATGTTGTGAACATGCTGATCGAGAATATGGTCGCCACTAAGCCAGCAGAAATTGTTCCAGTTGCGAATCATGTAGGTCATATCATCCCATCCTTCTTCACGGGTTCTGAACCAAACATGCTCCTGGTTCCAGAATGCTCTGGCAGAAACGGGCTTACCAATCGCTCCATTGGCAACTTGCTGGTATGTTGCTATATAGTCTTCCTGATGACGACGCTGAGTACCGGTTACGACATTTAATCCCACGGCCTGGGCTTTTTTTGCACTGGCAATAATCGAACGAATTCCTACCGCATCAACTGCAATTGGCTTTTCCAGAAATACATGTTTGTTTTGCAAAACAGCTTCCTTGAAATGCTCAGGCCTGAATTTTGGCGGCGTCGCAAGAATTACAACATCTACCTCAGGAAGCGCCATCAGCTTTTTGTAAGCATCGAACCCTGTAAAACAGTTTTCAGCAGGAATATTTATCTTGAATTTGGCAAAACGTTCGCGTCCGGCATCAACTTTATCCTGAAAAATATCTGCCAAAGCAACAATATGCAAATCCGGCCCCGAGCCTATAAAGTTTAAGGCAGCTCCAGTCCCACGATTACCAACCCCCACAAGGCCGGCACGAAGTTTTTTCCCCTTGGGAGCAGCCTTCAGAATCGGAGGTAATCCTAGCTCTTTGGCATCTTTGGTCTTTTTACATCCTGAAATAACCATTCCAGCACCCAGTAACCCGATACCAGCCAATGCCGTTGATTCGAGAAAACGTCGTCTGTTAAAGCCTTTATTGTTATCTTCCATCTGGATGAATTTTTTCTATTTGATATTCTCTTCTACTTCACAAACTACCCTGAAACCGATATCGACACAATCCGAATACCACCAAACACTTTTAGGCATTTGAGGATCGGTAACCAGCCACTTATCAGTTTTAGTAAAATCGCGCGAGGCACAGCGCACATCACGGGCATCGCTTTTGAACGAACCTCCACGGATAACATGCTCTTTCCCCTTCTTCGGACCTTTTGGATCAACTGCGCCTTTTTTGTAAGCCGCATAAGCTGTTGGTGAATAATAATCGGAACAAAATTCATAAACATTGCCGAGCATATTTTTCAAGCCATAAGGATTGGCTTTAACCGCTGCAGGGTCAAACGTCTGTCCTTGGCTATTCACTTTGTAAGCTATGTAACTGCTGATTTTGGCTGTATCCGGACCGAAAATTTTCCTGAAAAACCCATCTGAAGTAAAATCCTTTGGATTTCCCTCGAAGAAATATGGGGTTTTGGTACCACCTCGGGCAGCATACTCCCACTCTGCTTCAGTGGGAAGCCGGTATTTTTTGCCCGTAACTTTCGATAACCATCTGCAATAGGTGTTTGCCGATTTCCACGACATGGTAATAGCTGGCCGCGCGCCTTTTCCCCATCCCTGATCTGGTGCACCCCAGGGAGGAGTAGGACCAGTAATTGCGTCAATATTTTCATTCACTTCAGCCTCTTTCCGTCCTTGCGACGAGGTTGCTTTGAAAAACTCGAGGTATTCGTCCCAGCTGACTTCTATTTTGCCCATGAAGAAGCGTGACACTTTTACCGGGTGCATAGGACTTTCGTCTAGTTTATGAAAAGCTTCGTTTTTTGAGCTACCCATAACAAATTCTCCTCCGGGAATTGCAACCATATCAAACGAAACACTTGTTCCCGGGATTTTTTCAGTAAAGTTTCCGAATGTGGTTACCAGAGCTGGTTCAGAATAAATCTCAGCTTTTTTTGATCCGTTCGAACCAAAATTGGTGTCATGTTCGTGCTTGGCGTTTGGATCAAAATGTCCGACGGTAAGGTGACAGTTCAAACAGGAAATGTCGCTGTTGCTCGTCAGGTAGTTGAGATGTGCATTTTCACCTTCAACCGTTAGGGTTTTTGGGAACAGGTTCTTATGGCAATTGGTACAAGATTCGGTGTACATATATTTCTTTGCAGCATCGAGTTTTCGTTTTGCAGCCCATTTGTATTCCGAGCTGTCCTTAAACCAATATCCATAAAGATCCTTCATTCCGTGTTTCGCTTTTGCAAAAAGCATTCCATGTCCCTCGGGAGGAAGATGACATTGTACGCAATGCACAATCACTCCAGCTTTGTTGTCGTAATGCGGAGAAAGTTTCCAACTCTGTTCTGCATGCGGATGAACATGGCACGACATGCAGTAGTCGTCCGATGAAGTATATTTTACGACCTTGCTTCCGCCAATTGTAAAGAGCAATCCCAAGGTCACTCCTGAAACGATAACAAGTGATACAGCTTTTTTAGTTGAAAGTAGGTCTCTAATCGATTTCAAAAACTTCATAAACTCCGTTTTTCTAACTTTATCTGCAAAATCCTAAATAAAATTCAATTGACAAAGCTAATATAAGACAATTAGCGGGGTTTTAGCTGAAGCTTAGGCCGAGGTTAAGTCATGGTTAATTTTGGATTAATTTTTGCCCTAAAAAAAGATCATTTCGATGTTAAAAAATCTGATTTTTAGTGTTATAAGTAAAAGAATAAAAAATTAACCCTGCTAAAGAACATATTTTTCTCAGGCTATTAATTCGTCGAACTTTTGATCAAACTTTTCACCGTATAATTCTTCGTAAAGAATGCAAAAACGATCGAAAGTGAATCGAGCCAGGTTGTAATTATTCTGTCTGACTAAAATTTTCAGTTTAAAAGCCAGCGCTTGTTCATTTATTGGGTCGGTCTCAAGAATTCGTTCCGCTAGTTTCATGATCAATTCACTATCTGCTTCAAGGGTTAGTTCGTTGATAAACTTCATAAGAATATCAACAATATTGTTTCCAACCAAACCTTTAAAATCATCAAGCCAGTCGTACGATTCTCCTTTGAATAATTCGCCCTCCTGAATAATATGGTAGAACTTCAGATTAAAATCGTTGTCGTAAATCTTCTCCTGCTTTAAAATCCTGATACATTCAACATAGTCGCAATAAACATTTTCGCTAAACGACATCGACCATCGATCGATATGAAAATTAATTTGTACCGTATCGAGCGACTCAAGTATCAAGCGAAGCTTCCTTATTGTTACGCCTCTGCTGTTCTTAGCGCTTTGCGACGAATGACCCATCCAAAGTATATCGGTTAGCTCTTTTGTTGAAATGCCATTTTTATTTTTCTGAGAATAGAGTAAAATAATAAGGAATAGCTGCTTAAGTTTTGGAGTAAATTGAGTACTGATGTTATCTCCGTTTTTATCCAACACTTTAAAATCTCCGAAAAGTTGGATGTAGTTTTTATCCGGTTTTGGGATAGTAATTTTATCAATTTTCCTTATTGTTTCTGCGGTAGAAGCTTGCTTCTTTCTTCTAAAAAATGGAATTTTTAAGTACGCAAGTACGATTACCATCGCAATTAAAAAAGCCATCAGCACACGTGAAATAACTGGATAAACAACAAAGAAATTTTTTATCGGAACAATCTCGATTACCTCTTTACTCATCCCCCAAATTTCCTCTTCACCCAACGCCCTTGACCAAATGCTCAGGTTATCAATTTCACCGTACATGTAGGCTTGTTGACTGAATCCGGCCTGCCCGATAAAAAGATTGTCGCGACCTTTGTAGGCAGGGTGGCCAACCGAACGGCTGTCGAGTTTGCCATTGACGAAAATGGCCTGCTCACCACTAAACTTGTTGTAACGCCAAACCAAATGGTACCATTTCCCGGCTTCAATTGCTGTTTTGCCTCGCAGGTCGTTATTGTAGAATCCAAAGTAAGGTTTCCTGTTCCTAAGCAAAAGGTGAATCCCTTGTTGATATGAATTATTCTTAGTTCCGATGACACAATAATCTGCCTTGTTGGGCAAATATTCTTTTATTTTTATCCAAGCTGCCACCGTAAAGTCATGTTCCCGCATTTTGAATGCCTCTGCACCAGGTAGAACGATGTAGCTTTTTTCGTCGAAATAAGCGACTGATGATCGAACCGAATCATTCGCAAACTTAACATTCCGAGGTTTTCCGTCAAATCCATTAATACCAAAATCATGTGCACCTTTATCGAATGTATAATGAGCTTCGAGGTCATCAGTGATTTCGAGCGGCGTTGCAACAAAATGTTGAATTATATTCTGATTTGGCTCATTAAACGTAACAGTTTCAGGAGTAAACCGAAACCCGGGGCTTTTAGGAGTAAGCGTTAGATTGTCGCCCGGGCCCACCGGAAAGCAATACTTTCCACTGGTAAAACTACTTGTCTTATCCCAGTTAACGTAGTCTAAAATTTGGGTATTGTAAGTTATAGTTCCTTTAATTGTTCTAAAGCCTTTCAGGTAAGAAACAATGCCCAAGACCCAGTTCTCATAACGGTCGAGCATAATGAAATTCGGCGTCTTTCCAGTATTTGTCCAAGTGTTCTTGATATGCTCAATAAGGTAAGGGTTCTGATTGGTTTCGTATTTTGCATTATTTATATTTTCGCCTTTCCGTGGAAAATTATAATCATTATAAATCAGCAAACTGTTTTTGGGGTCACCTTTCAAAAATTCGCCCTTAAAAACCGGCGCCTCCCATATCGAAAAATAAGGTTCTACAGCATGATTCCACACATAGTGCAGCCAGTCCGGACTATTTCTATGTTCCTGCATCGAAAATACGACCAACCGCCTGTTACTTTCTATCATCGTTTTTATTGGCGCCCAGCCTTCCTTCGGATCGTAAGTATAAAGAAGGCGAGTTAATCCCAATTCCTGAAACAAATCAGAAACCTCATTAATATTCGTGCTGAAATCCAGAAAAAGAGTAAGTATTTTTTCAGGCTTATTTTCGAGGTAGTTTTTTATTTCGTGCATAGTTTGCTTAAACGAAATAGAGCTGCCGTCGGCCTTTTTTATCATTAACTGATTTGGCTGTTTCTCCCACTCGAGGTAAAATCGAAATCCGCCGATATTCACATTAAGTAAATCCTGTACGCTTCTCGTTTCATTCAAATTCGCGTCAACCCCGGAAAAGTTAGAAATAACAAAAATAGTTTCGTCATATAGTTTGTCTTCCGAACCAGTATACGCATCTGCCTTGAACCCTGTGAAAAAGCACAGACAAAAGAACAGCATAGAAACAAAACAAAATTCTCTTCTCATCCGGAACTACTTAAAGTCTACAAACCAACGCATTAAGTCAATTCTGAATCATCAAATCATTTCACGCTAAAACACTTCTCTGATTCATAAGGCTCAAATTTAGATGAATTATTCACCAAAAAAGAAACAAGAGGAAATTTTTATATTTTTGTGACTCTTTCAAAAGGGTTGTTAGCTCAGTTGGTTTAGAGCATTACCTTGACAGGGTAGGGGTCATCGGTTCGAATCCGCTACA
>DAOPZV010000069.1:0-8675 GCA_035353575.1 Prolixibacteraceae bacterium
TCAGGTAGTTAAAATAATCCGTCCTGATAAAGTTTTGAAGTGAGGCGGAACCTGCAATGTGCCAGAATATGCGATTCGTTTGGTAATTTAACCGGGCTGAAATTCCTCCGGTTTGAACTTCTGATTTGTAATAATAATCAGCTCTGTCGGGCGATTTGAAGTCCGTGTAAAACTTTGGATTGAATAAGGTTGAAACACCGAATCCGTCAGGCTGATTCAAATCCGCGAAACTGCTGTATCCATTTGCGCCAAGCAGGTTGGCAACAGAGCCATTGTGCGTTGCCCGGTAATCTTCAAAATTGAATGCAGCACTGAAATCAAGTTTTTTGCTGATGTTTCGCGTAACAATTGATCGCAGTCCGACGTGTGCATTCCGGTTTATTCCCGACATTAACGTAATTCCTTCACTTTCGGAGTTGATGAAGTTCCCGTCGGTGTTGGGTAGCCTGAAAACACCCATTCCTGCAACTGGCAATCCCTTATTCCAGTTCGAAATCGGATCGAACAGAAAATGTCCGTTCGGATCTCTTGGAAGCGAGTCGGTTGTTTGGTTGATGAGTTTGCTCTGTAAATAGGATTGCGCCGATCGGTTAAATTGTGCAAAAAGCTGAGTGGTAATGTGCGTTTTTAATCGGTGATGCCAAAAATGTGTAAGGCTAACCATTGGGCTACGGCTGTAACTGGTACTCGCCGAAAATGGCTTTTCGTTGAGGTATCCCCATTGGCTGTTGTATTTTGTTCCATACTGGTTATACGCACCAATTGAATCGGAATAATTGCGGTCGTGCTGCTCAATTATAGCGTTGATGTTGAATAAGAAAGAATGAAACTGGTTGATTTCTTTGTGCACATTCACCAATAACCCATATTGCTCGAAGCCCGTGTTTTCTGCGACACCGTCGCCTGCCGTTCGCGAAAGCTGAAAAGTTGATGCCCAGCCATATTTCGATAAGCCCGAATGAACGGTTGCCGTGGTTTTCAGGAAACCATTGTTTCCATATATTCCTGAAACTTCAGCACCGGCTTTTTCCTGTGGGGCGATGGGCAAAACGTTAATTAATCCGCTATAGCTGGTTTGACTTTGCAGGTTGGACGCCTGTCCGCTCACTGCCTGAATTTGCCCGGCCCAATCCGTCAAACCTGAAAGTAATGATGAACTCACTTTCCCGGTTTCAGGATTATTCAACAAAATTCCGTTGAATGAATAGCTCGTGCGCGACGCGTCATTCCCACGAAACGCAATCTCAGAATCATTAAAACCGCTTCCATTATTTTGAAAATTGACAGACGGAATACTTTTGAAAATCTCGTTAAACTCCTGGTGCCCGGTTTGTTCGCTGACTTGCCATGGATTGAAGTTTTCCATGCTTTGCGGAAATTCCCGTTTGTTTTCGTATGACGATAGCTTACGGTGAAGCTCGCGCCCTGTCGCATTCGCCTTCAGTTTAATGATATACATAGGTGTGTGAATGCCCTGAGAAACCGAAACATTGTAATATTTCTCGAAATAGCCGGGGTAATTTACTTTGATAGAATAACTTCCGGCGACAAGCATTATTTTAAAATTTCCCTGCTGATCGGTCAACACACTAATCAAAGTTCCGGGAATGGTGACAACGGCTTTTTCAAGCGGCTCGTTAAATTCATCGTCAACAATAAATCCGGTCAGTGGCGCGAGCTTTTGTTGCAGCGCTTTTTTCTCCCGGTGTTTCTTGCCCCATGCAAAACTGGGATTGGCGGCTAAAATTAGCGCTAAACCTAGCAAAATGGCGGTTCTAAGTAATGCCTGAAATTGCTTTTTGATGGCTGCGCAAAAAGTGCTTGTTCCTTTCATGGCCCTTTACATCCTCTCTTTCTGTCTTTTCTGTTCGTTAAAATATTCCCAAATATACAACTGCCTGCTACTTTAAACGAAAGAATCAGGATTTTAAGTGTCCTGATTCTTGTACAATCTTTTGAATTAATGGAGAAAAAGAATTATTCTCTGATCTCCAATATGGAATGAATTTCAAGTTGGGGAACCACCACTGCCGTTTTTCCTTCGACAACAGTTGTTGTCAGTTCTTTTCCTTCAGGCTGAAGAATTACTTTTGATGGTTTTCCCTTGATAGTGACCAGTAAATTTGACAATGCCGGAACCTGATCGTACCCAACAGCATTTTGATTGGTGTGTTCGCCTGCAACGTTCACCAAATTGATGTAAGTTTTGCCGTTAAGCTTGTTTAATGCCACATGCGCAAGGTGAGAGCCGGTAACTTCTATCAGCATTTCCGGCGAGAGTTTATCGATTGTTTCTTTTATGAAATCGCGGATGATGAAGGTTTTCGATTGGGCATACGAACTTCCGGCGTTAAAATAAATAGCGGCGATTTTGCCTTTGCCAATGTTTCGCATTGAAGATGCAATGATTTGGCTTTTATACCGGTAGTCGCTAACATCGTAGAATGTTGAAAGAACCTGAGCGTCGGCAGCAAGTTTTACGTCGGCTAAAGGAGAACGTACTGAGCCCAAACGCCTGGCTGCCGAAAGGAAAATTGGCTTTTCTTCGACAGGCGAAATCGATTCTATTCCAAGCTCATCTTTGAAAACCTGAGCCGTTTCGGTACCAATAACCAGCAAGTTACCTCCTTCCTGGATATATGTTTTCAATTCCGAAAGCAAATCGTTGTCGATTGATTTACATTCAGGAATAACAATGAGTGGATATTGACTGGCCCGTCCTTTTAAGTGATGTTCCATAAGTATTTCAACAGGAAACTGGTTGTCGAGTAAAGCGTAAAGTGTTGCCTGAAGTTTTTCGGGAGCTCCGGGGAAAATAGAATTGGAATTTTGGCGGTACGAAAGGGTGGGGAAGAGCAATGCAACCTGGGGAATGGCTTTGGCTTTGTGGCAAAAGGCTTGTCTTGCACGACAAAAAGCGCCAATTTCCGACAATGTTCCGGCCAGCCAAGGTTTGAGCGATAAGTCGCGGTTCTGCTGAAAATAAAATTGCACACCGCCACCCATTGCCATAATTTCGGCGGCTTCCTGTTCAAGTTGCACAACCGATTTGTTGCTCATTGGCATTTTTTCGCCGTTCCACGAAAATCCCCAGGCCATCAAATCCCACGGTTTGCCTTGCGGAGCCATGCAACGGGCCTCGAAAGCCGAACGAAACACTCCATTTTGCGGCGTGACGTCGCCCGACAAAAAATCGACATTATTCTCCACTTTTTCGGGCATCATCGACGAATAAGCCCAGTTGCTGGTAATCTGGAATTTGGGATCGTAAGCGTGAATGGCGTCAATGTATTTTCCCATGTGCTGACGAAATAACCCGCGGGAAAATTCGAGGTATTCTTTGTAATATTTGTCCTCTTTTTTTCGCGGAACTTCTTTGTAGCCTGTTTTTTCTTTCCACGCCTGAATAGCTTTTGCGCTGTAATCATTCTCAACGGCCCAGCATTCACCGTCAATCCATGCGCCATCAACATGATATTCGCCACTCAGTTCTTTGAGTTGAGGTATCATAATTTGGTCAAGGTATGGACTGAAAAACGATACTTTCTCTTTACTCTTTTCTCCTGAAGCTTTAACCATTGCCCAGTCGGGATGAGTAGTTGCAACCTTGCCGTCCCACACGCCGGAATAGTGCATGTATAGCCCGACGTTGTTTTTCTCGGTGGCAGCGCGCCATATTTTTAGCGGATCTTTATCGAAGCCTTTTACATGGTTTCCTACTTTCGTGGGGTAGCTCGAAATTCCGGGGTGACCTTTGCAGTCGATCTGGATAAAATCGGGTTTCACTTTGGTCAGAAAGGTATCAACCATTTCAGGAGTGAGTGTTTTACCGGCGTCGGTAATGTCTTCGCTGGCGTGCAAATCGAAATGGACGCCAAAAAAGCAGTCGGCGCGGCGCAGTTTTTCCTTGTTCTGGGCCTTGGAAATTAATCCGGCACCCACAAATAATACGATAAGAATAATGCTCAGTTTGTTCATAGTTGGTTGGGTATTTTGTATTCTATTTCCACTTGATGATTTTGAATGCAATTTGAGAATAATTGTCCCGCTCGTAAAGTACGCCAATGGTTTTCTTATTCAGTTTTACGATATCGGAATATGCCGTAAAATCTGATTCCTGATCGCCCGATCCCTTATCGACTGGAAGTGAAAGTGCCCATGTCTTTCCTTCGTCGAAGCTAAGTCTGAGTGTCAGATTATTCCTGTTTTTTGTATTGGCGGCGTTGCAAAAGGCCAGAATTTGCTTCCCTTTTCTTTTGCCTGCGTTTAAAATTGATCCTTCACAAACCGGGTCGGGCAGGTTGTTGTCGAAATAAATGGTATCCCAATTTTCTCCGCCATTTCTGCTGAGTGCAACAATACGTGCTTTAATGTCGCCTTTCTGGTTTCGGACGTTCAACATAAGTTTTCCTCCTGAAAGCTCTGCCGCTGTTGATTCGTTGCTTCCTGGCACCGAGACATTTTCAGAAAGATGAAATGTTTTTCCATGATCGTCGGAATAAAATCCGTGCGCAAAATAATCTTCGTTTGCGTTTTTAGGCTTGCCTTCCGAGTGATTTGCAGCTACATAAATTCTTCCTGCGTATGGTTTTTGAATAAGTTGCAAAGCGTGCCCGGGTGTGTTGGCATAATGACGCCAGTCGTCGCTGAAAGAATATGCCTGGTTTACCGATGGTTGTTTTGGCTTATGAACCTGCAAGGTAATGTTTGTCGGTTCCGACCAACTAAACCCGCCATCAGTTGAAGTTTTGTACCAAACTTCGCGAATCCCGTTTCCTTTGCGAACCTGATCTTCGTGATTGTTACCTGTATTGTAAAAAAGAAACAGACGACCTTTGGGGTAAAGAGGGTCGAGCAAATCGACAACTGGCGCTGGATTTCCGGCTTGCAGTTTTTCGTAATCAACAAGTGTGGTTGCCGGGCTCCATGTTTTTCCACGATCTTTGCTTCGTTTCATAACAATATCAACATCGCCAAAATCGTCGGCTCCATTAACCCGTCCTTCAGCAAAAGCCAGTAATTCGCCATCAGACAGTTGGATAATGGCAGGAATCCTGTAGCTTTTATGTCCTTCATTCCCTGACGTAAAAACAGGAACAATCTTTTGCGCGGTACTGGCTAAAAGCGATAAAAGAAAAGCAGCGCAAAGAAATAGAAATCGGTAAATGTTCATGGTTTGTTGGCGAAAGAGTTAGTTTATTAGTTATTAAAGAAATGCGTCGAGTGCCTTGGTTGGTTTTCCGTCGTCGCCCCAGGCGCTCAGGGCGTAGTGGCTCCACGATCTTGCACCTTCGGGCTCCCAGTAAAATACGCCCATTCCCTTGCTGTATGGAACTTCTTTCACTTTGTTTTGAACGGCAATCAGCATGTCGTAGGTGTTCTGCACTTTGGTGTCTTCTCCACCCACTTCAACTACCATCACTTCTTTTCCGTATCTGGAAGCCATATCGGTCATGTTTTTGCCAAGGTCGTCAATCGAAAGTTTGTAATCCGGTTTTCCGTCGAGCCAGTATGGATAATATGAAAGTCCGATCATATCATATTTGGCGCCGTTGGCTGTAGCGGCGTCGAACCACCAGCGAAACCGGTCGTTGTTGTTGCCTTGGTCGATATGCAAAATAACTTTTGACGCCGGGCTGACTGCTTTAATTGCCTCGTAGCCTTTATTGATGAGTTGCGCCAATTGGGGCCAGTTGTCAATGCTTCCTTCCGGATAAATCATTCCGCCGGGAATTTCATTTCCAACCTGAACCCATTCCGGCGTTATTCCGGCAGCTTTTAGGGCGGTCATCACGTCGAAAGTATAAGTGTATAAATCGTTCAGGAGGGTGGAAAAGTTGTGTCCTTCCCAAGCTGCTGGCTTTCTTTGTTTCGATGGATCGGCCCACGAGTCGCTGTAGTGAAAATCGATCATCACCTTCATTCCCATTTTTTTTGCCCGCACAGCCATTGCGACAGTTTCATCCTTGCTGCAGTGTCCGCTCGCCTTATCGTCGGATGGATTGACAAATGTTCTCAATCTGATGGAATTAATGCCGTGATCCTTCAAAATTTTTAGGCAATCTTCTTCTTTGCCGTTGTCGTCATAAAATTTGTACCCGGTAGCTTCCATTTGAGGCAGCCAGCTAATGTCGGCACCTTTAGCAAAATTATTTTCAGGAGTAGTTTGTGCTTCGTTCTTCGAATTACAGCCATTAATCAGAATTAGAACGGTTACGAAGAGAACAAACTGAAATAAGGTGGTCTTCATCGGGAATTATTTGGGTTAACCGAATACGAATATCGGATAAAATTGCATAAAAGGCTATACAACAATCAGAAAATCCCCGACAGGTCGTTTCCTGCCGGGGATTTTACTATACGTAATTTAATGATTTGCTATTACAGTTCGCGGATTTTGATGTTGCGGAACCATACAGAATAGCCATGATCCTGAAGACCAATGAACCCTTCTTTTGAAATACCTTCGGTAAATCCAGGGAAGTCTTTAAATTTACTTTTGGCTACCATTGCATCCCACTCCGGAGTCCATAGCGTATATGAGCAAACTTCAACACCATTCTGAGTGTGTGTAACTTTGCCGTCTTTTACCTTGATAACTATGGTATTCCACGATCCGGCAGGTTTAACAGTTTTTGGATCGGCAGGAAGCATATCGTACAGTGAACCTGCGAGATGGCTGGCTACTTTGTTGTCGGTTGCATCAACATTGTCGAGAACCTGAACTTCAGGAGCTGCCCAATAAACAGGCTTTCCGGGAACTTCGCGTACATCGTAGAAAATGCCGGAGTTTGCCATTTTACCAGCTTTCCAGTCGATTGAAAGTTCGAAATTCTTGAATTTTTTAACCCCGTAAACGACGTCGCCGTCAGCACCTTGCCCAGGTTTTTTACCTTCTCCGGTAAAAACGTTCATGGCATTATCATCGATTTTCCAGTTGGCTGGCATGGCTGTACCATTGCATTTTCTCCAACCGCTAAAATCCTTGCCATTAAAGAGCAGAACCCAACCTTCTTTTTTTTCTTTTTTTGTCAGTTTATTAACATCCTGAGCAAAAAGAGGCTGAGCCAAAAAACACATAGCTGCAAACGACAGCATCAAAAAAAATGATTTTTTCATGATTTAATTAATTTATTCCCAAAGGAAGATGTTTATTAAATTGTTGGTTTTACCTAGTGCAGGCCAAATTTATAAATTAATCATTACCTGAACCTGAAAATTTAACGAATATTGTTTCAAAATAATCCCTCGGCGGCAGTTCAAAATTATTGCCGTTCATAATACACGCCAAATTCCTGAATGGCGGGAGTTTTCGACGATTTGTCGATAATAATTTTAACCTTTTCACCCCATACTGTATTGAAACGACTGGTTTTTACCTTGCCATTATTTTCTCCGGAAAAGATAGGTTTCCATTCTCCGTTTTCTTCGTACAACAAACGATAACTTTTGATGCTTTGCTCCGAGTCAACAATTGTGATCATGTTAAATGGCTGAAGTTTTTTTAGGTTAACCTCGTACCAGGGTTGTTCTATTTCAGGGTTTGACCGCCAAGGGCTATTGAAATTATCGTCATTACCAAAATCCATTATCCACATATCATCGCTCCAGCTCGAATTGGCTGGTTTGTGCTTCGCGATATTTGTAGAAATTATTGGGGCTTCAAAATCAGGTAGTTCGGCGTCAACAGCTTTGTTGTCCCATATTTTTCCAATCTCTTTCAATACATCCAGTGCATTGTTATCCATCAACCCATCAGAATTTGGTGCTACATTCAGCATGAAATTGCAATATGCCTTATTTTGCGGGATTATATTATCGTTCACCAAAACACTTGCACTTTTAAGTTGATCGCTAGGAAACGTAGTTTTCCAGAACCAACTCGACTGAATAGGCAGGCAGGACATGGCCGGAAGATGATTCGATTCTTTGGAGATTCGCTGTCCGGCATTTTGTTCGTACGATTTTATGTCGGTATAGAACAGGGCATCAGCCGGGTATTTTGCCGAATTGAGATCCATCACCAAACAATTGGGCTGAAGCCTTTTTACTAACCTGTAAATTTCTTCAAATGGCACATCTTCATACGAAATTCTTGACCAGGGAGCATCCCAGCCATCAATAATTAAAGCCGTTATTTCGCCATAGTTGGTCAGTAATTCGGTTAACTGAGTCTTTATCATTTCAACTTTCTCGCTGGTAATAAATCCCGGACGAATTTTATGATGTGTATCCAGAATAGAGTAGTAAAGCATGGTTTTTAATCCTTGTTTTCTGAATGCTTCAACATATTCTTTGACCACGTCTCTCTTTAATGGACTATTCATAACATTATAGCTGGTGCTTTTGGTATCCCAAATGCAAAATCCGCTGTGGTGCTTTGTTGTCAGGCATCCATAGCTCATTTTAGCCGATTTTGCAGCAATAGCCCATTGGTTGCAATCCAACTTTTGAGGATTGAATACCTTTGCCGGTGTATCCGGATCGGGCCAATCCTGATTGCAAAAAGTTGGAATATTGAAATGAATAAACATACCAAATTTCAAATCCACAAATTTCTGCTGAAGTTCTTTCAACATTTTGGGACTTGTTTTCTCCTGAGCTTCCAGGTTCTTCGGAGTTGCACAAAAGAGAACTACCGCATAGCATAAAATACACAATGTTTTTGTCATAAT
>DAOPZV010000069.1:8775-17739 GCA_035353575.1 Prolixibacteraceae bacterium
ATGATGAAGAAGCCAAACAATACCGGTAAAACTTTATTTATTGAAGTGTTGTTTTGCATTTTACGAATTATTTATCCAGATCTTTTATACTCTTTATTAAGGTGTCGAGTTCTTTCGTTCCGTTCAACAATTCAATGGTGAGGTCGAACCTCCTGATGTCTCCTGGTTCGAGGTACTCGAGTGTTTCATTGTTTCGCGGATCAACCCGTCCGCCAACGTAACAGTTGCAGGGCTCCATTCCCATTACGTATTCTCCTTCGCCCATTTGTTTCCACTGGGTGAAATTGAAAAGCTGGTTTTTATTGAAATGAATAGCGACGCCCAATTCAAGCTTTTTATTGATCAAAGCCACACAGGTAGCGCCGTTTTTGTCAGCTTTCAGGCTATGGTAAAAAACTTGCTCCCGATAGTCGGGGGTAGGTGGCTGGCTCAGATTGTATTTATCTTTACCGATTTCGGCTTCGGGATCCCGTGGAGTCAATTTTTCGGTTGGAGTTACCAATACTGAATCTTCGCCAAGCAGCGGATAGCCCATGTTAAAATGAAACAACAACATTAGCGCTTCCTTTCGGAATCCCAGATTTTCTACTGTATTTTCAATCGTGATTTTATTTTCAAAGTACTTACAGGTGATTTTCCGGCTAAGAACCAGGTTCTCGCCAAAGACTCTGGCTTCGCGCATTTTTCCGTTGATCGTCAAAACCGGAATATCATCCACCCATCCGGTGGTGGCGCTAACTTCCTCCCCGGGAGTATTTGCAATCCGACCGTGCATACTGAACGGTTCTCCGTCTTTTTCGCAGGGCGGTCCAACATTACGCAAACCGCAAGTGGTTAAAAATCCGGCAGTAAAACTGCGCAGAAAGCCGACTCCGTTTTCTTCATAATATTCAGGAGCTACAATGCCTGTTTTACTAATGTAACTGCAATTGGTTCCTTTAAACGATAATCCTGAAATGTCGAGGCATCGGTCGGCCAATACGGTAAATTCCAATCCAGAGCCTGTTTTTACATCGAAGGCTTTTACGCCTTTGGCCTTTCCACTGGTCAGCGCGTATTCTTTTATCCCAAATACCTGGTTTAAATCACCAACGTATTTGAGCATCTTCCGCTTGTTGAATTCTTTTGTTGTCATTCGGTTAATTTCTACTTGATTCCCAGGGTAACAATTTCGTGCGGTTTAAGAGTTACTGTAACTGTTTTACCCTGAACAACAGGAGATACGACTCCGGAAAGAGGAAACTCGATCAGGTTAAGCCGACGCGCCGATTTTACAGTGATCGGTAAATTAATCGTGGCAGTTGTTTCTTTGCCTTCCACTTCAAATAGCCTGATGATTAATTCTTCACCATCTTCAGCCTGTTTCATTCCCGACATAACCACATTTGCCGGAGAAAGTGAAAAGAATGATTCTTCTTCGGGGCGGGTAGCATGTGTTTTCACTAAAGCCAGCGATGGAGGCTCAGCGGCATAAACAGGCACATTAAAGTCGTCGCCTTCGGCCCAGACTCCATTTTTCCAGTCTCCGGAATGAGGGAACAGCGAATAACTGATGTTGAATTTGCCCAGGTTCGGGTAAATATCAGGATCACCGGCCGCACGCATCAACGTGAGCCTCAGGTCTCCATTGAAGTAGGAATTGCCGTATTTTGTTTTGTTCAGAAGTGCGATGCCTACTTTCCCGTCGGTTACATCAACCCATTTCTGAGCCGGAACTTCCTGCCCATGATTCATCTCAGGACTGACGCCATAGGTGTTCGATTGTGATTTTTGCCAGGCCGGAGCATCTTTCCCATTGATCTTGCCGTCAACCGGACGTTCAACCACGTCGAAAGGAACCTGCGAATAAAATTTTGAATTTTCCATCGAAATCGGGAAGATGGCTTTCAGCATGGGCGAATCGGTGCTGTCGCTACCGGTTTCAAGCCAGCGAACTTCCATGTCGTAATCGATGCGCGGATAGGCACGATAAAGGTAAGTACGTTCAATAAACCGCGATTTCCCCCAGGTTTTAACAGTTTCGACACAAGCCCTCACCGGACCGTTCTCAACAACTTTTACACTGACCACATTAGTCACTTTTTCCTGTCCTACAATTTTATTAATTGTCCACGATTTCATGCCGCCTTTCTTGTCTTCCAACGACATTTCAAGGGTATTGAGTTCGCCGCCTTCACGCACAAACTCTTTCTTGGTGCGCTTGTCGAACAGACTGGTGATGCCTCCGGTTTTCATGTCAAACTTCACGGTAAAGAAGTCGGTCTCGAACGTATTGTCAGTGAAAGGGATTGCATTCCTGAATTCGCCGGTTTTGGTAACGTCAACGTAAAATGTTTTATAACCACCGGCAGGCATGTTATCTACGATAAACTGAACTTTTGAGGTATATCCCGGAGGGGTTGGTTTGGCATAAACGATTTGTGCCGGATAAGCTTTCCCTGAAGCATCGCGGACCAATACTGCAGCGACGTTTCCGTTTGCCTTGATTTCCTTTTTTGCATAGTCGGGCGACAAGAAATTTTCATTCGCATTTTTTGCCTTAGCAGGATCAATGGCGCTTTTATCAACGGCAGTAAATTTCTTGCCGTAATAATTCGATCCCCAAGACTCTACTTTTACCGAAATTGGTTCTTCGTGCGAATATACGGTTGCTTCAACAATTGCTTTTTTTCCGTAGGGTTGTAGGTTGTATGCAACAACCGGTTGTCCCATACCGGTTTGAAAACTAACCTCGTCGGCCATCTTGCGGAAAGCATTGTTACGCAGTTCGGTTGATTTGCGCATCAATTCGCTGTAGCGGGCAACTGCTTCCTTGTTGGCTTCGTTGATAGCCGATCCCGGAAGAATGTCGTGAAATTCGTTAAATGCCAGTGTTGTCCACAGATCGTGCAATTCGGTTGCCGGGTATTTGTCGCCATTCAGCCAACGTAGTGTGTTAAAGAATTCGCTGCTGTATAATGAGTTCTCGCTGTTTCGGTTGCCAGCTTTTATATCGGATACATTGGTGTAACACCCCTCGAAAATAAATTGCATTTCGCCGCGATGGGTTGGGCGGCCATTCATTTCTTTGGCTGTTTTACTAAAGAAATCTGAGGCTGTTGTAAATTTTACTGAAGGATAGCCGGGTGTTTTATCCAATTGGTGCACCATGTCGATGTTGGCACGGGTTGGGCCACCGCCGTGGTCGCCAACACCGGTAATCTGGAGGATGCGGCGCTTTTCAGGAGAAAACCGGTCGATTTCCTTTTTCAGGTCTTTGGTAATGTCGCCGTTGTAAGTGTCGTTGGCATAGCACAGCACTTTTGACGAGTCAGGAGCAACCCACCAGAAGGAGCCTAAATAGGGTTTGCAACGGTGAAAATAGAAATAATCACACCCCGCTAGTTTGAGTACCTGCGGCATTTGCGACACATGTCCAAAGTTATCAGGCAGCCATCCGATCTTGGCCATTTTCCCGAAGCGGCTCTCGAAATAACGCTGTCCCAAAAGGAAAGTACGGCTGATAGCTTCTCCGGAAGACATATTCATGTCGCCCTCTGTCCACATTCCGCCGCCAAGTTCCAATCGGCCTTCTTTGACGTATTTTTTTACCTGTTCAAATAGGGGAGGGTCAACCATTTCAACAAAGTTGTAAACAGAAGCCTGACTCTGTAACATGGTGTAATCAGGAAATTCTTTCATAAAGGCCACGACCTGCCTAAGGTTGTCGTTGCACATCTGCATGGTTTCCGAATAGGTCCATAGCCAATTCATATCCATGTGCGCATGGCCAATCACCTGGATGGTGTCTTTAGATAAACCTGCTTTCGCTTTATTTCCTTTTACGTCCTTTCCTGAAGCAAGGGAAAATAACGGCAAACAAACGGTCAGTATAAAAATGACCGTTAAGGTGTTTGTTAATCGAGTTTTCATAGTTGGTTTGAGTTATTTGTTCGAATTAGTTTAAGTTTCTACAGATCAGACCGTCGAGTTATTTTTGCCCGAAACTAGCGTCAGTGCTAAGTTGTTATTAAATGGGCGACTCATCCAATACCAGGTCGGCTTGCGAAGAGTTAATTCACCATTGGGAGTTTAACCCGAAACGTAAAGTGAAAGAAAAAACTTTAAAGTCTGGTTCATTTGATTTAGTTGGTTTAGGTTTGATAATTTATCGTACATGCTTTTTCTGAAAATACACATGAACGGTATGGACAGCTATTTGTGCCGTACAAAATTAATTCCGCTATTTGGTTTACACGCTGAATTCGAATATATTTCTCGAATTCGGTGGCATTAAAAGTGAATCTCGACGAATTTGACTTCGTAGGGTTTTAATTGAATTGACTTAATGGAGTTGCCAATTTCATCGCCGGTAACATTTACCTCAAACATCTGCTTAATTGGGTGCCCGGGAATTTTGGATTCCAGGTTCAATTCGGCAGGTTTTCCTTCCAGCTCTCTGAAATGAAGAAGTATTGTGTTGCCGTTTTTAAATGAAGGTCTGCTGTTAATCAGGATTGCATTCTGAGATCCTCCGATAGAGAGAGTTTCCTGCACCGGTGATGTAATTTCGTTTTTGCCGGCTGGAACAGTGCGCGTTGCAAAGAAATTTCGTTCGCCAAGCGCAAATTTTGTCGCGCAGGTATTGGTTGTGTCGCTTGTCGATGTTATTTGGTAACCCCAGTGAAAACCGCCTTCCTGAAAGGCTCTGAAATTGGTAAACCAATAATTGTTCATTATCCATGAATACAGGTGGGTTTTTCCTGCCTGCGGATATCGTTCAAACTTTCCAATATTGAAATCGCTAAATTGCCAAAGTGGAATTTCGTTGCTTACAACTACGATTTGTCCGGTTTTACCCCGAACAGAAACAAAATTTTGAACGGTATTCCAATCTGAAGATGACCCAGGAAGTTGTTGGCCCTGAGTTAAGCTTCCGCCAATGGTTTCGAATACAATTTTTGATTGTGGCAATGAAAACGGGAAAGCAACATAAAGCGCTTCAGGTGTAGTAATAATTTCTTTTGCAGCCTTAAACTGGAAATCGATTTTCTTCACATTCTTAAACAATCTGATCTCAAATTCAAGTCCTTTTGGTGAATTCTCTTTGCCTTTTTCATACCCCTCCATGTCTGCAGTGATTTTGACACTTTCCCAGACTGGTCCATCTGTTCCGGCTTCAACTTTAATGTTTGAAACATAGGAATGAGATGGTTTCATCGTATTGCGATCCGGGAGTGTTTCCCGAACGAGTTGTCCAAGTTTCCATGGATTTTGAATATCGACTAGTTGTTGGTTAAGTTCCTTGTCAACAAGACTGTTAATCGCTCCTGAAATTTTGTCAATGCTGATTTTATAAAACTCATTTTCCAGAGTTTCAACAGTAGGTTTAGCCTCATTAACAGTTGCTTGCGCGTTGCCATTCAATTCAATTTTTAAAGCTTTGTAACTCAATGCAGGCACGTTTGGTACTTCTAATACCCAATAAGCTCCTTCGCTGCGTTTCCGGAGCAGTTGAGCCGTGATTTCCTTTCCGGTTAAGATGTCTGTAATTTTAAACGATTTGTTTACCGGCAAAACTTCATAGTCGATAAAAAGTTCTACCGAGCCCGAACGTTCCCAGCCGAGAGTGTTAACGACATAGATAAGAGGATATTCTGCTTTTTTCATGAATCCCTGCAGACGAGCCAGGGCTTCTTCGTTTAATAGTGTCACCTTTTTTAGAGCTTCCCAGGAATAAGCACCTTTCATAAGCCATTGTTTGGTCGAATTTTCGGAGAAAGGTTTGTCAATGCTCTCATCAGCGCCACAGGTGTGTTCGTCGAAGAAAATGGCGTTTTCGCTGATGTGATTTAATTTTTCTTCCAGAGATGGACTTAATTCTCCTCCAAGCAGGGAGACCATTGCGAGCATGCCTTCGTCAACCTGCTTCATGTTTTGTGTTCTTCGTACTTCGGCTGTTTCCCTGGAGGTCGATCCGTAACCATCAGTCCACCAGTCGGGCCAGGCATTTCGGTAAATGGGCAGATTATTTGCGTAATTTTTCTCAACATATTCCAGAAATTCACTGCCGGTTGCCAACCTTAATTTAGGAGACTCATATTTTGCATTCCATTCTTTTACAAGTTGGCAGGCAGCGGTTGAAGGAGGTGCATTATCAGTATAATATCCTGAAAACTGAATGCCAATTCGATCAAAAGGGTAGCCTTTTTTATCCATATCGGCCAAATGCCATAACATTTGTTCTGGCTTAATTGCTTTTCCTTCCAATCCATAAAAATTGCCGGTCATATAATGGTCTGCGCGAAATGCGAGCACCCGTGAGCCTGATGGTGATTCCCACCAAAAGCAGGTTGGCTTATCAAAGGGAAGAATCGATCTTGTTTCGTTTATTCCCATTATCAAATACTTGATGCCAGTATTTTTGAAATAATCTGGCATGCACCATGCAATTCCATTTACGTCGTTTTGCATGGCTGCTTTAACCGGGATATTAATTTTTTTAAATTCCTTCAGTGGCTGGAGGAAATCGTACATAATATTTTCATCAGCAATTTCGGCCATGTTGGCGTACATCCCGGTAATTTCAATTCTGCCTTCAGCAATTCTTTTTTTGAGTCTTTCGATTTGTGCGGATGGTCTTGTTCTCAGGTATTCTCTGGTAACCCAAGCCGATTCGCAGGTCCAGCGAAATTTGGAGTCATCAGGAAGGTTATCTGTTTGGTCGCAATAGTCAAGAGCATAGTCAATATATCTTAAATGCTCAGCCAGAATCTCCGATTGAGGCCGCGTATAGCCAATATCGGTATGGGAATGTTGTACAAAATAGATTTGCCATTTTTTCGGCGGCAGAACTGAGATCTCAATTCTTTCGGTTGGATTGTTATCAATCTTGGCGGCGATTATTTTCAGTACAGGTTTTGTTACAGCCGGGATATTGAGAAGAAATTTGTTATCGCCTTTTGCTAGTTCAGTGTTGAGCAGAACTTTTCCATTTTCGGATAAAGTAATTTTCCCGGTTTTTTCGGCATGATAGCTGGCGATAATTTGTTGGTATGACTTTCCTTTTTCCTTAAAGAGTACAGGGGCATTTAATAATTCAACTTTTGTTGCCACGGAGTTCTGTCCGTAGGAGCATAAGGTACTGATAAACGCCAGAAATGAAATAAAAACAAGTGAGAATTTTAGTGCTTTCATAAATCATAAATTATTGGCTAAAATCAGATTATATAAATTGTTTATCGCTGCAGCCCCCAAAAGAGGAGGCTGTTCAAAAAGTCGTCTTTATGCTATCCAGATTTTTTCCAAATAGTTTTGCACCAATTGGAATGCGAAATAAAATCTGGATAGCAAAATTAAAAGCGAATAGACTTCTTAAACAGCCTCATAAGTTAATAAATTATTTTATAACTGAAAGATGGGCATACTGATTTCCAATTCTGTAGTTGAATGCAGCAGAAACGCCAGGAACAACATTTGTAACCTGTAGCATACCGTAATAAACATCTTTGTCTGCAGGCCCGTTAACAATTTTGAATACATAAACGCCTGATCCTTCAATTGGACTGGCAGTTTTTGTTGGAGTACCGGCATTGAATGCAGCAATTGCTTTATTCGAATTGTTTTCGGCATACATAGCTGCGGTTGTTGGAACAAACTGAATTGTATTTCCGGCTGCAAGCCAAGCTGATCCGCCTTGAAGGATAAGTGTTGGACTTACTGCAATAGTTGCAGTTGCATCAGTTGCTTTGACCGAAGTGTTCAACAGAAGATTTTCTCCATCGTTGCCACCAACAGTAAGCGTTGCTGCTCTTTTCAGGAAGAAATACGGATCGCGTACGATAACTGTTTTGGTTATTTCGTCAGAGTATGACCCGAGTTTCGAAGTAAATGAATAGTACATTGTATCTTTTCCTGCAGCAAAATCGTCTCCCGAAATTGGGATAAGGAATGGATTTGTTCCAGAAACTGTGATATCTTGCCAGGCGCTTTTAACTCCATTTTTGCGTTTTGCAACCAAAGCTCCGGTATATGTTCCAGATGCTGGTGACACCGTTGCGTTAAAATAAGCAACCTCCGAAGTACGGGCAACATCTACAACTGTTCCTGAAACTTTAGGACTTGAGACCGTTGTTGCCGCAATCATATCGACGCGTTGTTTGGCATAGTCGGTTGCGCCATTGAAAGCAACCACTACATAATCTCCAACTTTTGAAAGTTTAGCTTCAGTTCGCGTGTACGAAATAGTAGCTTTCAGGTCGGCGCCAACACTTGCAGTCTTTTGGGTGCCGCTAAGCGGGAGCAGTTGTGTTGTTGTACCTCCTGATGGAACTTGTAATTGCAATAATTCAACATTCATTACATCACCTGATTTGGCATTTGGAAAATAAGCCGACACAGTAAATTGTTCATCCAAAACGGTAATGCCAGCGGTTGACGTTGTTGAGATTGTTGTCAACAAGACATTGCCATTTGCATCTGTTGGTATTTCATAATTATCCTGCTTATTACAGCTGATAATCAGTGCTGCAATAAATATTAGAGATATAATTTTTTTCATTTTTCGTGTTTTTTCTGGATTAAATGATTAATTCACTAGTTCTGTCCTGCTTGTTTAGGTGCCCAACCAAAATTTTGTAAGCACTTCGAATTGTTACTGATTTCAGTAGCAGAGATTGGAGAGAGCAGGTGTTTTGCAGAAAATTGATAGATGAAGTTTGTGGGTTGGTGTCCTACAAAATTTACCAAACCGGCAAATTGGCCGTTCCCATCTTTAAGCGCCTTGCGGGTACGTCTCATGTCCCACAAAAGTTTGTTTTCGAATATAAGCTCATAAGCACGTTCGGCCATGATTGTCTGAAGAGTGACATCAACAGCTGCATAAGTTGGTAAATTAGCTCTTGATCTTACTTCGTTAATACCTTTGGTTATATCATCTGCAGATATCGATACACCCAGTTGATTCAATGTCCAGTTTACTTCGGT
>DAOPZV010000070.1:0-2063 GCA_035353575.1 Prolixibacteraceae bacterium
AAAATAGTAATAAGGTTGCGTCGCACTATTCATTATACCAATCCACAATCTTTGCCACTTTTTCATCCAGAGGCATAAATCCGTCGAGCCAGCGGATTTCGATGCCTTGCTTTTCCATCCGGCGGAACCAGGTCATCTGTCGTTTGGCAAACTGGTGAATGGCTACATTCAGCCCGTCAAACATTTCCTGCCAGCTCAGTTCTCCGGTTAAATGTTGTGTCATGAATTTGTATTCGAGTCCGTAGTACGTGAGTTGTTCCGGGGTAAGCCCGCTGTCGAGCAATTGCTGAACTTCGTCGAGCATACCTTCGCGCAAACGTTGCCGAAGGCGTGTAGTAATTCGTTTTCGGCGGGTTTGTCGGTCGAATTCGACCCCAATAACGAGGCTTTTTATTTCAGGCATTCCGGTATTTATCTCGGGGTGGGAGAGGTAATATTCCTCGATTTCGATAGCACGCACTGCGCGTTTTTCGTTCTCTACATCAGTAATGTTGTGCAATTCCGATTTGTATTCTTTTAATATCTCGGTCAACTCATCAAGAGATTTACCTTCCAGCTTTTTACGCAACTCTTCGTTAATCGGAACCTGTATCAATTTATAGTTTTTTAGCACGGCCTCAAGATAAAGTCCGCTTCCGCCGCACATTACAGGTAGTTTACCCCGACTGGAGATGTCTTCAAAAACTTTCAGAAAATCTTTTTGGTACTCGAATACATTGTACTCGTAACCGGCCTCAACAATATCGATAAGGTGATAAGGTATTTGCTCTCCATCGACCAAATAATCGGCATAATCTTTTCCGGTACCCAAATCCATGCCGCGGTAAACCTGACGCGAGTCGGCCGAAATTACTTCGCCGTTGAGTACATGTGCAACCTTGGCGGCTATGCTTGTTTTGCCGGAGGCCGTTGGGCCGAGAATAGTAATTAAATTATATTTCTTGTCGTGCATGAAATCTAAAGTTTTCGTTCTGCAAAATAATGTATTTTTGCAACACCAAATTAAGGTTTTAGTTATCGCATGACGCACAAGCAGCAAAACATATCGATCAAAAATAAAAAGGCTTTTTTTGACTACGAAATTATTGAAACCTTCATAGCCGGTATTAAATTGGCCGGTACTGAAATAAAATCTATTCGAGGATCAAAAGCGAGCCTGGTGGATTCGTATTGTGCATTTTGGGCGGAAGAACTGTACGTAAAAAATATGCACATTGCTGAGTACGAATTGGGTACCTGCAACAATCATATCGCAAAACGCGACCGCAAATTGCTGCTCACTCGCAAAGAACTCGATAAAATTCAGAAGAAATCG
Organism: Prolixibacteraceae bacterium; assembly: GCA_035353575.1. Taxonomy (GTDB): domain Bacteria; phylum Bacteroidota; class Bacteroidia; order Bacteroidales; family Prolixibacteraceae; genus Aquipluma. Next base: position 1,316 of record DAOPZV010000070.1, read on the forward strand.
AAGGAAGGCGGAATTACCATTGTGCCGTTGAAATTATTCATTAATGACAGGGGATTGGCCAAACTTGAAATTGCGCTGGCTAAGGGAAAGAAGACTTTCGATAAACGTGAGACGCTGAAATTAAAAGATGCTTCCCGCGAAATGGATCGGGCGAGGAAGTTTTAATCACTTACTCTGAAATGGTTGATTTACAGCGTACAATTGCAAATCTGGCGCGAAACAACATTAAGTCGTTTGTTTTAGACAGCCGAAATGATATCCTCACTTTTCTTGATAGTCAGATTCCCGATGGCGTTGTTGTTGGAGTGGGTGATTCTGTTACCCTGGAAGTTTGTGGCGTTTACAAATATTTACGAGATCGTAATTTGAAATTCTTAGACAAATATTTGCGGTCATTGAGCAGTGCACAGAAAAAGGAACTCTATCTCCAGAATTTTAATGCCGATTTTTTTATAAGTAGCGCCAATGCTGTAAGTTCTGAAGGTAAAATCTATAACCTTGATGGCAATGGAAGTCGTGTTGCCCCCATTATTTACGGCCCTAAAAAGGTCTTTCTGGTTTGTGGAATAAATAAAATTGTTGATTCAGAAGAAACGGCGTTTGATCGAATTAGGCTGGTGGCTGCTCCGCTCGATGCAAAGCGTCTTCAAAAAAAGACTCCCTGCAGCGTAACCGGTAGATGTTCTGACTGTCATTCGCCAGACAGAATTTGTAATTACTACTCGATAGTACAAGGGCAATTTGATGG
>DAOPZV010000070.1:2163-15025 GCA_035353575.1 Prolixibacteraceae bacterium
TTTTGTAAATATGCCACACTAATATTTTTTTTTCGTACTAAACTTGCGGTCAAAATATCCCGGGGTACTTCTGATTTATATTAAAAAATCGAATGAAATGAAAAGAAACAAACTCAGGTGGTGGGGCATAATTGCTTCCGCTCTATTTATATTAACTGCCACATCTTGTCAAAAAGACGATGATGGGTCTTCTGGTTCGGTAGATAATCCTTTTGATTTAGCAAATGGAGGAGAAACCCAGGCTCGAAATAAAATTGTAATTGTTAGTGATTTGCATTTAGGAGCAGACTTAAGTTATTCGGAATGTGTAAAACATCTTCCGCGATTGGCCGAATTCCTGACAGAAATACGGAATTCAAAGACCGTTAAAGAACTGGTCATCGCCGGCGATATGCTAGATGAATGGTATGTTCCTTCCAGAACAGATACTTATGATGGCAAAACACAGAAAGAGTTCATTCAGAAAATAGCAACCCAGAATAAAGGTGTTATCGATGTATTGAACGGTATTATTAAAGACGGAAATGTAAAAGTAACTTATACTCCCGGAAATCATGATTTACTCGTTCAGAAAGAAAATGTAGAAATGATTTTACCAGGGATTAATCAGGCTCGGGATAATGACCGTTTAGGGCTGGGTACGTATAATCCGACTCCGCAAATAGCCATCGAACACAGTCACCGATATGATTTTTTCTGCGCTCTCGATCCTTACAGTAATCAGAATATTGCTTCAGGAACTATTTTGCCTGCTGGTTATTTCTTTACACGAATTGCAGTGAACTCGGTAACCAATTATCCGGCAGCCAGCGAAATTACGCCAGTCCGCACTGTTACATTAAACTCTACCGACGATACCCAGGTGAATACGTTTACCTATTACAACATCTGGAAATCAGTTATGAAAACTTTAATTCCGGTTAAAGACAATTTCGATGATAAGATAATTGTTACCAATATTGGTAATTTCAAAGGTAACTATTGCATAAACGATATAATCCCGTTCAATAAAGAAGACGGAACCATTGATATGCATTTATACAGCGGCTTTTGTAGTCAGGCAAACTGGGAAAAAAGATTGGTTTACAACAATGTTCCGGTAATGACATCAGTTAAAGAAGCTATCCCGGGAAGCCTTTATACTTCGTATATTGATGGAATGGCTAATGTTCAATATTTCCAGAAAAAAAATTCAAAAGTTAGAATTGTTGTTTTTGGTCATACACACGAACCGATGCTGAAATCCTATTCTAATACAAGCGGAGAGGCTTGTATTTATGCCAACTCCGGAACCTGGATTGACAAAAAAATTAAAAATGGAGAAGTAGTTGATCAGGACCTTCAAAATATGGACTTCGTTGTAATTGCGCCACAAGCAGCTGATGAAAGTATGGTAAAAGTTGAGCTTTTCAAGTATGAAAAAGGAAAGCATATATCTGTTGAAAGCAAATCGATTAAGCTTTAAAAAACAGTTGAAGGCTAAAATTATTCAATAATTCGTATTGGAAGGATAAAGTATAAACATTAGAAATTTCTAAGTAAGAAAGGGGAAAATCGTATAAAGATTATCCCCTTTTTTATAAAAATAGAAAGATAAATTAATCTCAAGGTCATTTTGAAGACCGATAGATTTGTAATTTTGTAAAATACAAGCAACGCTAAATGCGCAGCATCCGGAATTGCCTGTATTGTGTTGAAAAGTTGAAATAAAATTGGACCGTCACTAACGATGCAGGTAGAAGCAGTATCATTAGTGACTGTCGTTTTATTTTAAACTGATGCTTTGTAAATAGATCGACCTAATAAGATTAAACCATAATTCGCGTTTGTAATAAGTAATGCATAATCTATACCTAGCCACTACATTTGCAGGAGCACTCGTTTGTTTCCTTGCCTCATTGTTGCTTTTTTCTCGTCGTAAAGAGGGCGAACGTTCGCGCACTATTCTCGCGTTCATTGTTCTGTTCTCTGTATTAAACTATATTCCACGCTTCGTTTCGCTCTGCAATGGCAAAGAGCCAGAGGTGGTTGTTTCAGTACCAATGATGTTGCTGGGAATCTTTATGCTTATCTGTTATATTTTATATCCTATTGAGGTTATTTCTCCGGGATGGCTCAATTTTAAACGTCTTGTGAAACTATATCTTCCACTGTTGGGTTTATCTGGAATTTATTCTCTTACAATTTGGTCAGGTATTGAATATACAACACATAAGTCGTTATGGGAAATGCTTCCGTTCTTTAGCCGATTTGAGATTTGGTTTCGTTTCCTGCTTGTTGTGGTTATTTTTATTACTATTCCATTTGTGTTATACTTTCCAAGTAATCGAAAATATAACAATACCAACCGAGTATGGATTAGAAAATATGTGATTACACTTTCAATCAACATCGTTGCCTATATTCTGGTGTTAGCCTTCAACGACCGAATTATTCACACACTTTACTATTATGTGAGCGTTGGATGTAGCCTTTTCATTGTTTATATGGAACTTTTTGTCCGCCTGATTGGAAAATCAGATCCGAAATTGAATGGAATTGAAGAAAAGGATGGTGTACAAATCGGCAGTAAATCTATTTTAAAAACAAAGAATGAAATTCTGGTTGAATACCTCGACGCTTATATGCGGGAAACCTGTGCCTGGCGAGATCCTGACTTGTCACTGAATACGCTGGCCTCGGCGCTTTGTACAAACCGGACAACTCTAACTCAGGTAATACAGGAAAACGGGTATAAAAACTATACGGTTTACATCAATAGTTTACGTGTTAGCGATTTCATACAGCTTATTGAGTCAAATCAGTCTTCCAATTTTCAGGAGGCTTTTTTTGATGCTGGATTTCGTTCACGAGCAACAGCCTTGCGCAACTTTCGCCAATTTACAGGGATGATTCCTTCTGAATACTTCCTAAATAAAAACGGACATACTATTCTGGACAAGTAATAAATTGTCACCATTTCGACTCTAGGTGACTACAGCTTATTAGTATTACTAACTGGTTGAATAAGAATAGCTACCCAAGCAGTTCTTTAGCTGCTTTCATTGTTATTGCAGAGTAATTTTCGCCACCCAGCATTTGTGCAATTTCCTCAATACGCTCGCTTTCGGTGAGCTCTTTTATTGCGGTGAAAGTTTGTTCGTTCTGGTCGTATTTATAAACCTTAAAATGGTGTTCTCCTTTGGCTGCAATTTGTGGCAGATGTGTAATGTTTAAAACCTGCACCGTTTGAGCCATTTGCTCCAGGATTTGTCCCATTTTAACGGCAACTTCGCCTGATACTCCGGTGTCGATTTCATCGAAAATAATAGTTGGTAAAGAACGGGCATCGGTTATCAGCGTTTTGATTGCGAGCATTACGCGCGACATCTCGCCTCCCGAGGCAATACGGCCGATTTCCTGCAATTCCTGACTTTTATTAGCTGAAAACATGAAGTTAACCTCGTCGAAACCTGTGGAGTTTAACTGGTTCAGTTTATTAAATTTGAGATTCAGCTGGGCATTCGGGATGCCAATACTTTGCAGAATATCCACAATTTTGTCGCCAATTGACTTTGCAACGGACTGACGCTTCTTCGATATTTTTGCGGCTTGCTCCTCTAAAGTCTTTTTTAATGCAGAAATTTCGTTTTGCAGCCTTTCAATATCTTGATCGTACGAGTTTACCAGCTGTATTTTAGCTTCAAATTCAGCCTGAATATCGAGCAATTCGGCTACCGATTTAACTCTGTGCTTCTGTTGAAGCGAGTATAACAGATCGAGCCGCAGGTTAACTTTTTCAATCATTTCCGGATCGTTTTCAGTCCGTTCCTCAATTGAAAACGATTCATCAGCGATATCTTTTAATTCAAAGTAAACCGATTCTAATCTTCCGGAAATCTGATTTGCTTCTGGCAAAACCTCCTTCAACTTCGATAAACTATTTAGGCTATCTTTCAAAAGCAGTAAAACAGGGCGTTCTTCTTCACTAAGTGTTTGGTAGATCTGTCCGAAAACTGTTTTGATTTCTTCGGCGTGGGTAAGTTTTTCAAGCAGAAGTTCAAGTTCTGTTTGTTCATCGGCCTTTAGTTTTGCCTCAGCCAATTGGTTGTATTGAAACTGATAATAATCGAGATCTTTTTTTGCCTGGCTCGCCAGAGAAAGTGTGTCGTTCAACTTTTCTTGAAGCAGGAGATAGTTTTTGAAATCAGCTGAATACAATTTTAGCAAGTCTCCATTTCCGGCGACCAAATCAACAATCTGAAGCTGATAGTGCTTTTCGTTCAATTCAAGATTTTGGTGCTGCGAATGTATGTCTATTAGTTTCAGTCCCAGATCGTGCAGCACTTTTACGTTTACAGGGGTGTCGTTTATAAATGCGCGTGATTTACCCTGCGGTGTAATTTCCCGGCGCAGAATAGTTGTGTCTTCGTAATCGAGTTCGTTCTCGGTAAAAAAGTTTTGAAGTTTGTAATTCCGGATGTCGAAGACTCCTTCAGCAGAACATTTTTCGTTTTTATCTCGCAAAACGTTTGTTTCTGCTCTCTGTCCGATTAATAGGCCAATGGCACCTAAAAGAATCGATTTACCGGCACCGGTTTCGCCGGTTAGTATATTAAGTTCACTGTAAAAATCAATTTCCAGTGAATCTATTAAAGCGTAGTTTTTAATTGAAAGCGATTTAAGCACAGTATCTTGCAGAATTGATTGTTGATCGGAATACAAAATTTTATCCGGTCATAAAGATAACTGAATATTCAAATCTCAGAACCCTTCTGCTTTCGAAATCTTTTCGTATTTCGTTCCGTTCGATGGGTCGCACTCATTTAGAATAGTAACAACACGGTTTCTTTCGTCAGGAAAAGACTTGGTAAAGACGTTTACCAATTCATCGGATTTTGCATCGAAGAAAACTTGTAAAAGATATAACGACGGGCGTGTTCTGAAAACTTTTTGGATTAACTTGAGCGCCTCGGCGATTGAAGCTCTTCCTTCTGCAACTTTATCACCCATAACGTCAAGTCCCTGACGGTGATATTGGTACATGCAACTTCGATATCCTGAGTATGATTTGTTCATGATGTTTTCAATCAGCCAATACCTGTTTCGTTCGCTTTCGTATGATTTCCAGCCTTTTTCCACTGCACTTTGCGAGTTATTGACGATGGCTTGCGCTTTCTGGAAAAACTCTGTTCCACCTTCGGGTGAAAACGAATCGTGGTCAATTCCAAGAATGAGGTAAGCGTAAAAGGCCAATATGTTGGTTAAATTGTCCTTGTTTGAAGTCTCGTTAAATTCAATAGTTTGATATTCAATATATTTTGCCTGAAAGTCGTTGTCTTTTAAATTAAGCAAGGTAGTTTCGTATGAGGAGCCGAAAACCGGTCGTCGAGCCTGAACCTGAATGGTTCCCTTATATTCGTTAGACGAAAGTTGCTCGGTGAGATTGATAAAAATAGAACACTCAATTCTCTCATCCATCATATATTTTTCGTCGGTCCATTTACGGTTATTCATAAATTCGTATAGATCCGACTGCATAGTTTCGAACAAGTTTCTGTTAACGTTTTGCAGACTTGATGACGAAATACTGATGTTGCAGCGAAGTTCCTGTGCCGAAATCATTCCTTTAAATGCAATTAACAGAAATATTATCAGGTATATTCTTCTCATAAGTACTTTTTACCAATTAGTAATTTCCGATTAGTTGCTTTTGGGGTTACGAGCTTCAATCTCTCCGACAAGGCGGGCAACAATATCCCGGGCAACTTCAGTCTTTGATTTTAACTCAAAAAAAGTCTGAATATTGTTCTTGTCGATCATTGTAATTTTATTTGTATCTACACCAAATCCGGCACCTTTATCGTTCATCGAATTTAATACGATAAAATCCAGGTTTTTACGCTGAAGTTTGGTGTATGCGTTTGAAAGCTCATCGTTTGTTTCCAACGCAAATCCCACCAATATTTGCCCGGCGCTTTTCATTTGTCCAAGTTCACCTGCAATATCTTTTGTTGGCTTCAGCTTAATAATGAGATCGTCCTTTCCTCGTTTTACTTTCACTCCTGAAACATTTTCCGGGGTAAAGTCGGCCACGGCTGCACACATCACAGCCCCATCGACCTCGGGAAAAAGAGCAACGCAGCTTTCATACATCTGGCTGGCGGATTCAACCTGAACGACCTTAACTCCTGAATTTTGATTTTTTACGCTTACTGGCCCCGAGATCAAAGTTACTTGTGCTCCGTTTAACGCAAGTTCGTTGGCAATGGCGTATCCCATTTTTCCTGAAGAATAATTTCCGATAAAGCGAACGGGGTCGATTTTTTCGTAGGTTGGGCCGGCAGTAACTATAAAGTGCTTATTCAGCAATTTTTTTTTTTGCACAAAGAAACGAACAACTTCTTCAATAATATAATCTGGTTCCTGCATCCGTCCTTTTCCGTGCAGTCCACTTGCCAGAGCGCCTTCGCCGGGCTCGATAATCATGTTCCCGTATGATTTTAATATGTCGATATTGGATAAATTGGCCGGATGGCGGTACATATCAAGATCCATTGCCGGAGCAACCATCACCGGGCATTTGGCTGAAAGGTATGTTGTTATAAGCAAATTGTCGGCAATACCATGAGCCATTTTACCAATAGTAGCTGTTGTTGCCGGTGCAACAAGCATTAAATCAGCCCACAGCCCCATGTCAACATGAGAATGCCATGTTCCGTCGTTTGCCGAGAAAAACTCAGAGGCAACCGGTTTTCCAGACAAAGCAGACATGGTAACAGGAGTGATAAATTCCTTCGCGGCGGGCGTCATGACAACCTGAACTTCGGCTCCTTCTTTCACTAGTCCACGTAAAAGATAAGCTGCCTTGTAGGCAGCTATACTTCCGGTTACACCGAGGATTATATGTTTTCCGTGGAGCCTCATTAAGGCTGTTATTACATTTCCTTGTTGCGGTTTTCCTTAGCAGGATTACGGTGATAAATCTGGTTGTTAACGAATTCTTCGTAAGCAATCAGTGTTGGCTTTGGAAGACGTTCGTAGTATTTTGAAATTTCGATTTGTTCGCGATTTTCGAATACTTCTTCCAGATTATCAGTGTATGATGCAAATTCCTGCAATTTCTGACTCAGTTCTTCCTTCATTTCTGAAGCAATCTGGTTCGAGCGTTTGGCCAGAATCATTACTGTTTCGTAAGTGTTCCCTGTACGTTTTTCCAATTCTCTCAAATCTCTTGGAACTGTTGTTGATTCAGCTTTAATTTTCTTGAAATCCATATTAATTTACGTTTGTTTCCGATTTATAATTCAACAGTTTTTCTGTTGTTACATGAAATTTTTCTGCTTCCTTCCTGAATTTGCTTTCAGGATAAGAATCGACAAAGGTAAAATATTCGTCTAATGCAGAGCTCAGTCGCTCGTGCTTTTTTTCTTCAATACTATTAACTGCTAATAAATACTTCGATTTTAACAGCATGAACATCAATTCTTCGCGGTATTTTGTGTCCGGAAATTCTTTGAGTGATGATGTTAAAGCAACAACTGCAGCTTTATAATTATCCAGATCAAAATACAATTTTCCGCTTAAATATGATTTGTAAACCAACTTGTCGCGCAATTCGATAATTAATCGGTTTGCTTCGTCAACTCTTGTTGATCGAGGGTATAAGTTTATAAACAACTGCAATGCGTCGATAGCATTCTGGCTTACACCCTGATCGAGACGTGGTGACGGTGAATCGAGGTAGAAGCAATATCCAACCATATATTGTGATTCTTCTGCATATTCGCTTCTGGGAAACTCTTTTACGAGGGTCTTAAAATAGTGGCCGGCCATCATATTGTCTTTCATTCCGAACTGGCTTTTGGCATAATAATAATATACCTTGTCTGCTCTGGAAGTTCCTCTTACAATGTTGATCAAATCTTTCAACAGTCCTGATGCATGGACGTATTCACCCTTTTCGTAATATTCAAGCGCTTTTTTGTACTTAAATTCGTAATCGGTACTTTTAACTACTTTATTATAGTCGCTGCAACCGCTCAGCACAAGCACAATAATAAAAATTGGCAGGAAATTTCTCATTTTCATTAACATGGCGCAAATATACATTTTTTAAATAAATTTTGAGGGCGAAAAATAGAATGATTTCCGCAGAATACAATCGTGTTTAGTATAAATTAACACATTTGCAGACTTATTAAAAAAAATTACTTTTGCAATGCTAATTTTAAAAACCAGATCAAAGTGGATATTTTTGAAAAATTAAGAAGCAACATGGGAAGCCTGGGACAGTACATGAAGCAGGCCCATGGATACTTTGCTTTCCCTAAATTGGAAGGCGAAATTGGTACCAAAATGAAGTTCAGGGGCAAGGAAGTTTTAGTTTGGAGTTTGAACAACTACATTGGTCTTGCAAATCATCCTGAAGTGAGAGAAGCCGACGCTCAGGCGGCAGCCGAATATGGAATGGCTTATCCGATGGGTGCCCGAATGATGTCGGGACAAACCAATAAACACGAAGAGCTGGAACACAATCTTGCCGAATTTGTTGGAAAACAAGATGCATTTTTATTGAATTTTGGATACCAGGGAATGGTATCAATTATCGATGCTGTTGTTGGAAGGAATGATGTAATTGTTTACGACTCAGAGGCTCATGCCTGTATCCTCGATGGTGTTCGCTTGCACATGGGCAAACGATTTGTCTTTGCTCACAACAATATGGACAGCCTTCGCAATATGCTTAATAAAGCAGCTCGTTTGGCTGAAAAACAGGGCGGCGGTATTTTGGTTATTACTGAAGGCGTTTTTGGAATGGCTGGCGACTTGGGTAAATTGGATGAAATTGCCGCTTTGAAAAACGAATATAACTTCCGTTTGTTGGTTGACGATGCTCATGGTTTTGGAACCATGGGAGCAACAGGTGCAGGTACTCCTGAACATTTTGGAGTAATGGACAAAGTGGACCTGTTATTTGGAACGTTTGCCAAATCAATGGCTGGAATTGGAGCTTTTATTGCCTGCGACGAGGATATTTGCAATTACCTGCGCTACAATATGCGTTCTCAGACTTTTGCTAAGTCTCTTCCGATGCCTATGGTAATTGGAGCATTAAAAAGACTCGAATTGTTGCGCACCAGACCTGAACTTCGTGAACGTTTGTGGACGGTAGTTGCTGCACTTCAGAAAGGCTTGCGCGATCAGGGCTTCAATCTTGGCGTAACGAATTCATGCGTGACTCCCGTGTTTTTCGAAGGAGGGGTAGGAGAGGCTACAAATGTGGTTATGGACCTTCGCGAAAATTTCAATGTATTTTGTTCAGTTGTTACTTATCCGGTGATTCCGAAAGGGCAGATCATGCTTCGGCTGATTCCTACGGCAATGCATACATTGGAAGACGTTGACTATACAATTAAAGCATTTGCTGAAGTTCGTACAAAACTGGAAGAAGGAAAATACAACACATCTCAGATTCCTTCAATAGTATAATATAAAAGAAAGACTAAAGTCATCCACTGATGACTTTAGTCTTTTGTATGCCTCCTTGGCTCAGTTGGTAGAGCAGCTCATTCGTAATGAGCAGGTCGCCGGTTCAAGTCCGGCAGGGGGCTCAAAAATGGGGTTGATTGGAAATTAATTTTGAATTTCTAATCAACCCTTCCTGTTTTGTCAGGGCATGTCAGTAAATTTCAATATTCTACAAATTGTTTTATTCATAAAATCGCTGATGGATTGCGAAATATCAATCAATTTTTTCTGGAAAAAAGTTTGGTACTAAACTGAAAAAACTACTTTTGCACCGTCATTTGGACTTACCAATTTTTTCTAGAAAAACTTAAAAATATGGAAAGTGAATCTTTAATTCTCTTTTTTGTAGTTGCTGTTATCCTTGTTGGAGGCGCAATTATTTTCGCATCGCTTATTGCTCCAAAATCGTTTAATCCCGTTAAATCAGAGCCTTACGAGTGCGGTATTGAGTCTGAGGGGCCTGCGTGGATTCAATTCAACGTGGGTTATTACCTTTTTGCTATCATCTACCTGGTATTTGACGTTGAAACAGTTTTCCTGTTTCCATGGGGAGTTGTAATGAAAGCAATCGGGATGAGAGCATTTGTTGAAATCATTATTTTCTTCTTCATACTAGGTCTCGGCCTGTTGTATGCCTGGAAAAAACGAGCTTTAAAATGGGTGTAAAAATCAAATCAATGAAGTATGAGGATTTCGGCGATAATGAGTCGCTCGAACTCCTGAAAAAGTCAGGCGGTAACGTATTTCTGACAAGTATCGACAGCGTTTTGAACTGGGGACGCTCCAATTCAATCTGGCCACTTACTTTCGCTACCAGCTGTTGCGGTATTGAAATGATGGCAACCGGAGCTTCGCGTCATGATTTTTCCCGGTTTGGGATTGAAGTTTACCGTGCTTCGCCACGTCAGGCCGACGTTGTAGTTGTTGCCGGAACAATCAATCACAAAATGGCACCGGTACTCAAACGTTTGTACGACCAGATGCCTGAACCTAAATATGTAATTGCAATGGGCGCCTGCGCAATTTCCGGCGGGCCATTCTTTTATAATTCGTATTCTGTAGTTCGTGGTGTTGACCACATCATTCCAGTTGATGTTTATGTTCCCGGATGTCCACCCCGCCCCGAAGCATTGCTTTATGGTGTGATGCAGCTACAGCGTAAGATAAAAGGTGAATCAATTTTTGATTACGAAGATCCTAACGAAAAACTTCTATAAAACGATCATGCTTAACAGAGAGGAATTAAAAGAAATAATCGGTTCTCTTGAGCCTGATGCTACTTTTTCGGAAGGAACACAACTTTTAGAAGTGACTGTTCCGGCTGAAAAGTTATATGCATTGGCGGAGAAACTGAAATCGGATAGCAGAACTGCGTTCGATTATATGATTAATCATACTGCTGTTGACTTTGTAAAGAACTTCACTGTGGTTTATCATCTTGAGTCGACAGAAAAGCGTCATCTTGTGGTTCTGAAATCGGTTCTTGAAGACAGAGATAATGCCAAAGTAGATAGTCTTACTGCACTTTATCCGGCTGTCGAGTACTTTGAACGCGAAGTTTTCGATCTTTTTGGAATACACTATAATAACCATCCGTACCTGAAACGCTTTTATTTGGAAGACGGTGCCGGATTCCCGCTTCGCAAAGATTACCGCGACGAGGTTAATATTATTGAACGTTAATACTCACAGCATATGAGTGAAGAAATTATTAAAGACGTGATTCTTGGAGAAAATGAGGAATACATTGTTAATATGGGTCCTCAGCACCCTTCGACTCACGGTGTATTAAGGCTTGAAGTATGCCTGAAAGGTGAAACGGTAAAATACCTGATCCCTCACATCGGATACATTCACCGTGGAATCGAAAAGATGACCGAGGCGTTGACCTATCCTCAAATTATTCATTTAACCGACAGGATGGACTACCTCTCAGCACATATGAACAACGAAGCGGTGTGTTTGGTTGTGGAAGATGCCATGCAAATTGAAGTTACGGAGCGGGTAAAATACATCCGTACCATTTTAGATGAGCTTAACCGCTTGGCTTCTCACCAGTTATGGTGGAGTGCTTTTGGTATGGACCTTGGCGCGTTAACAACTTTCTTTTATGGTTTGCGCGATCGTGAGTACATTCTCGACATTTTCGAAGAATCTTTCGGGTCTCGTTTGCTTCACAGTTTTGTGATGCCAGGCGGGTTGATGCACGATATTCATCCAAATTTCCAGAAAAGGACGAAAGAGTTTATAACTTATTTCCGCAAGAAATTGCCCGAATACGATCAATTGCTTACTGGCAACGTGATTTTCCATAACCGTTCGAAGGGAATTGGATACATGAGTAAAGAAACTGCAATTGGTTACGGTGTTACCGGGCCTTCAGGCCGTGGTTCAGGTTTCTCATGCGATATCAGGAAAATTGCACCTTACGGCGCTTACGATAAAGTTCAGTTTAACGAAATTCTTGAAACTGAAGGCGACACTTTTGCCCGTTACAAAGTTCGTATGCGGGAAATGTGGGAATCGCTTAATATTATCGAACAATTGATCGATAATATTCCTGAAGGCGATTACACAGCCAAAATGAAACCAATTATCAAACTTCCGGCTGGCGAGTATTTCCGCAGAGTTGAAACAGCTCGTGGCGAACTCGGCGTGTATGTGGTTAGCGATGGTAATAAATCTCCGTACCGGATGAGATTCCGTACACCTAACTTCAGCAACTTGTTTGTAATGAATGAGATTTCACAAGGATGCAAGATTGCCGACCTGATCGCAATCAGCGGCTCGCTCGATTTAGTAATTCCTGATATTGACCGATAATGAACACTAATATGACATCTAACATTTACGACTTTTCGACACTTACCGGCCAAATCCATTCGTGGCTTTCTGGCCTGATGTCGCCGGGATTGGTCACATTTACCGAGTTTGTTCTCGTCGGGTTGGTCTTTTTGGCAGCGTATGCTTTACTTGGTTTATTCCTTGTTTATGCCGAGCGTAAGGTTTGTGCGTTTATGCAAAACCGCGTTGGACCAAACCGCGTTGGGAAATGGGGTATCATTCAAACCATTGCCGACTTGATTAAACTTTTGCTGAAAGAGTTGATCCCGATTCGCAAATCGGATCCGTTCCTTTTCAATCTTGCACCTTTTATTGTGATTATCTGCTCGTTTCTGGCAATGGCAGCAATACCTTATGCCAAAGGACTTCAGGCAATCGATTTCAATATTGGTGTTTTTTACGTGATGGCAGTTTCGTCGCTTAGCGTTGTGGGTATCTTGCTTGCAGGTTGGTCGAGTAACAGCAAATACTCGTTGATTGGTGCCATGCGTAGTGGTGCTCAGATTGT
>DAOPZV010000070.1:15125-17565 GCA_035353575.1 Prolixibacteraceae bacterium
GAATATTCAGGTATCAAATTCGCCTTCTTCTTCCTTGCTGAATATATGAACATGTTTATTGTATCGGCTATTGCAGCTACCGTTTTCCTCGGAGGTTGGATGCCGCTTCATATTGGCAACTGGGAAGGCTTTAACCAGATAATGGATTATATTCCGTCGATGGTTTGGTTCATTGGTAAAACATTCTTTGTAATCTGGGTGATCATGTGGTTTAAATGGACATTCCCACGTTTAAGGATCGACCAGTTGCTTACACTCGAATGGAAATACCTGTTACCAATCAGTTTGTTCAATATTATACTGATCTCGTTCATCGTTTTGATGGGCTGGCACTTTTAATACGAAAATCCAATGAATAGTATAGCTAAATATTTTGCCGAACTGTTTAAAGGGCTTTCAACGTTGTGGGCAGGCATGCGCATAACCGGGAAGTACTTTTTCAGTCCAGGTGCTATTGTAACCCAACAGTATCCTGAAAACCGGAAGACTTTGAAAATGACCGACCGCTTTAAAGGCGAGATCATCATGCCTCATGATGAAAATAACGAACACGCTTGTACTGGTTGCGGCATTTGTGAAATGAACTGTCCGAACGGATCGATCGAAATTATCACCGACCGCGTACCAAACGCTGAAGGTAAAATGGAAAGAGTGATCGACAAACACATCTATCATCTTTCGATGTGTACTTTCTGCGGCTTGTGTGTGAAAACATGTCCGTCGGATGCACTGGCTTTCGGTCAGAAATTCGAACATGCCGTATTCGATCGCAATAAACTCACCAAAGTTTTGAACCAACCTGGTTCGAAATTAAGAAAGGAGGCTAAGTAATGAATGTATTCATGTTTTACCTGTTTTCAGGAATTATCCTGATTTGCTCGTTGTTAACCATCACAACCAGAAGAATACTTCGGGCCGCCGTTTATCTGCTTTGCGTTTTATTATCAACTGCTGGCTTGTATTTCATGTTGAACTACCAGTTTATGGCTGCTGTTCAGCTTACACTTTATGCCGGCGGTATAGTGGTTCTGATCATTTTCAGTATCCTGCTGACACACCACATTACACATCGCTTTAAACATCCGGACTTGGTTAAGTTGATTATGGGTGTTGGTACTGGCGTAATTGGTATCGGGTTGGTTTTGGCAACAATCTTTTCAAATTCGTTCCAGCCAGCATCTGTTCAGGAATTGCCGGTTGACATGACTGTGATTGGTACCCAACTGCTGAGTACTGAAAAGAATGGCTATGTGCTTCCGTTCGAACTGATCAGTATTTTGCTTTTAGCCGCAATGATTGCTGCTATCGTAATTGCTAAAAAGGAAAAAAATAAAAATACAGAGATATGATTCAGGGAATTCCACTCGAACACTTTTTGGTCGTAAGTACGATCATGTTTTTTATCGGAGTTTGCGGCTTCATTATTCGTCGTAACCTGATAACCATGTTGATGGCCGTAGAGCTCATCCTGAATTCAGTTAATATCAATTTTGTGGTTTTCAACCGCTATCTGTATCCCGATCAATTACAGGGGCAATTCTTTTCGCTGTTTATTGTTGGTATTGCAGCAGCCGAAGCATCGGTTGCCATCGCGCTTATTATCAACATTTACCGTAAGTTGAAGAATATTGAGGTTGAAAATGTAAGTGAGTTGAAATTCTAAACAGAACTATAATGACTGGATATAACTACACAATATTAATTCCGATAATACCGCTGGTAATGTTTTTGGTTACCGGATTGCTCGGAATGAAATGGAAACCAATCGTTTCAGGACTGCTTGGAACAGTTGGAATGGGAAGTTCCTGGTTACTTTCAATTATAACTGCTGCAAGTTATTTCTTTGGCGGTCATCATGCCGAAGGATTTCAAACAATTATTCCATTTGAGATGACCTGGTTGCGTTTCACCGAAAGCCTTGTGATTAAAATGGGTGTTCTGCTCGATCCGATTTCGGTAATGATGCTCGTAGTAATCACTACGGTTTCGTTCATGGTTCACCTTTACAGTATCGGCTATATGCACGGCGAAAAAGGGTTCCAGAGATTTTTTGCATTCTTATCGTTGTTTACTTTCTCGATGCTCGGACTGGTTATCGCAACGAATATATTCCAGATGTATATTTTCTGGGAGTTGGTTGGTGTTAGCTCGTTCCTCCTGATCGGTTTCTATTATCAGAAACCATCGGCAGTGGCAGCTTCAAAAAAGGCTTTTATTGTAACACGTTTTGCCGACCTTGGTTTCCTCGTTGGTATTCTGATACTTTCGTTCGTTACTAAAACGTTCGACTTCGCCCAATTAACACAGCCCGGAACAACAATTTTCGGCAGTGCAGCATCGATGAGCTTTTTAGGTATATCGGCTATGACCTGGGCTATGACACTGATTTTTATTGGTGGTGCCGGTAAATCGGCCATGTTCCCGTTACACATTTGGTTAC
>DAOPZV010000071.1:0-17492 GCA_035353575.1 Prolixibacteraceae bacterium
ACTAAAGCCCGGTTTCGCGAAGTCCAGTTTCCTGTGTAATAATTATCGGTATAAACGATAAACAAATCAGAAACCGGCTTATACCGCCATTGGAAACGCAGGTTAATATTCATATTATCAACTTGCTCATTGTACTGAACATATGATTGAAAGAAAACTTTTTCGCTTAATGTCAGATCCAGTTTCGGCCCCAACAGCCAAAAGCGGGCGTGCTCAAAATTTCCCGGCAAATTAATATCGTTGTACGAAAAATTGAAAGTCATATTCAAATAGGGCTGGTAACGGTAGGTGGCCTGGCCTCCAAAAGTAGTTATGTTCCCGTTATAAAAACTTCCTTTGCTAAAAGTTCCCGAGTAGTTAAATAAATCGCGCGTGTCTGAAATAAAATCAATAAACCCTACCCTATATGAATAATCAGTTCCTTTCAGCAAAACAGTTTTACTCACGTGCGTTGGATCAAAATCCTGCATAAGCATTGTGTAGTAGTCTTTTATACCAGCATCGAGAATCGCCCTGCTGCTGAATTCAACTTTATACATCGCCGAAACTTCGTGATCCATCTGGCTGTATTTCGGGCTAAAATAATAATTGGCGGTTGTTACAATGCCGTGACTTACTACTTTTTTATTTGGCACCCAAAGCAGGCTAAATTCAGGATTCAGCAAATTATAACCAGTTCGGCGAACATAGCCGGTTTCGGCGCGATAATTTTCGCCGACACTCGATTGCGACATGGCCGCATGTATTCGTCTCGAATTGTAAATAAGTGAAGCTCCCTGAGCATACTGTTTCCCTGGGTTTTCTGGACTAAACGACTTATGATAGAAAAATTTTCCACTCCAAACATTATTTGCACTGGCCAGGTTGTAATCGATACCCGCGATACGATTGTAATTCTGCGCACCAGGTTCATTGGTGTATTCTTTGTTTACGAGAATCAACCCAATATTGGAGCGCGAAAATACTTTTCGCTGAAGCGAAGCAACCATAAAATTTCTGGATAATTGATCGGCAGTTTTTTCGGTCTGCATATCCAAAATTCCCAGGCGCCAATTATTATCCAATTTACCACTCAGCCTGGCGCCAGCCAGTACCGGTGCATCCAGACCAATCCTTCGCGAAAAAAACGGAGTAACATTCGCGAATCCGTAGTTCGAAAATAAGTCGCTGTTTTCGAGAAAAAACTGTCGCTTCTCCGGAAAGAATAACTCGAACCGGTCCAGGTTTGTTACCTGCTGGTCAACTTCGGCTTGCGAAAAGTCCGGATTGTAGGTTAAATCGAGGTTCATTGAGGTGCTCAACCCAAGTTTGGCGTCGAATCCAAAATCTTTTCGATATTTTGTTGCCGAACCATGTTCAAAGTCTCTGGAAATACCGCCAAAAATATATGGAATAACCGAGAACATCATTGGCGATTTGGGTAAGGGTTTATCCCATTGCAACACACCGGCATACGCCAGACTTGCAGTAGCAAACTGCCTTGGCACAGGTGCCCAGGCCGATTTCTCATTCGTTTTCAAATCGAGGCGACTAAAGTTTACATACCACCGGTCTGTTCCTGACCGAAAACGTATAGACCGAAATGGAATGCGCATTTCGGTCACCCATCGGTCGGGATATTGAACTGTTTTAGAATCCCATTTGCAGTCCCAGTTCAGGTTGACAGTAGCACCGTTCGATTGAGTTCCATCCCATTTTGCACCCGAAACCGAGTTTCCAAACGAAAAACCGTTTGTTTGATCTAGAAAAGTATCGAAGAAAACCAGAAAATTATCGTTGTTGCCAAACACAAAATCCCTCCGGAACGATTCAGTAATTCGTTTCCCGGGCACGGTGTCAAAAAAAGTAACTCCAAGGTAAAAAGCCTTATCATCGTATGTCATCACCACTTCTGAAGGTGACTTTGCCAAACCAGTATCAACCGGAAGAACAAGATGAAAATCTTTGGCCTTTTCTGCATCTTTCCAATCCTGCTCGTCAATTTTGCCGTCAAGCTTTATGGTGCTTGTAGCTTTCTTTACATGTAAAACGTAGTCGAGATTCTTCTTGGTTAATGCAGAAATGGGTTTAGTTCCTTTTGTTTCGGGTCTCTTTTTATTAGTTGAGTATGAATGAAGGTTTATTAAAAAGAGGAGGCACAATAAGCTAAAACGCATATTTAGGTTCAGATTTAGTTTGTTAGGATTTGTCAAATGTACAAAAACACTCATTATTTACAGGCGACCTATTCCAAACATTTGTTAACACTTTTTTTATGGTGAAATGTCAAGTTATAGTTTTCTACTTTTGGAGTAAATTTGTTAACAAAAATTATAAATATCGAAAAACAAACTGTAAACAAGTTTTTAAACCAATCGTTATTTTTGCAGAGTAAATATTTAGATATTTCAATATGAGAATAATTTCACGAGCGTTCGTAATTGTTTTTTTTATTTTAGGAGCCCTGATTACTCAGGCACAAATACAAACTCCGGTTAAATGGGAATTCAAAACCAAAATTACCGGCGACAACACAGCAGAGTTACAGTTTATCGCAAGCATAGACCAAGGCTGGCACCTGTATTCGCAACATTTGCCGGATGGCGGTCCCATGCCAACCGAATTCGTGTTTGCAAAGCTTGAAGGTATTCAGCTCGACGGAAAAGCAAGCGAACCAACGCCGAAAGAAGTTTTCGACCAGATGTTCAACATGAAAGTGAAATACTTTGATCGAACGGCAACTTTCGTGCAAAAAATAAAGCTCACCAACACTCAACCAGTTATTGTTAGCGGAACCATTAATTTTCAGGCATGCAACGAAGAAACATGCATTCCTGGAGAAGCTGAATTCTCCTTTAATGTTCCCGCTCCAAAAGCTCCTGTAAAAACTACAGAAGTAAAAAATGAGGCGAAACCAGCAAGCGAAACCGTAGCAACTGCGCAGCAGCAAGACAACACACCCGCCACACAGACAGTTCCTGATGTAAAAAAAGAAATTAAGCCAACGGCAAGCAACGACGAGTTTTCAGGCAATAACCGTTCGCTGTGGTGGTTTTTTATCCAGGCCTTCGCATGGGGCTTGCTCGCAATCCTTACGCCTTGCGTGTTTCCGATGATACCCATGACCGTCTCTTTCTTTATGAAAAGCGGATCGAAAGGAAAATTTCAGGCAATGGTTTACGGATTCTCTATCATCGCTATTTATGTGATTTTTGGCGTTTTGATCTCGGTGCTATTTGGGGCCGACTTCGGCAACTGGCTTAGCACACACTGGTTACCAAACGTACTATTCTTCGTAATCTTTGTGGTATTTGCGGCTTCATTCTTTGGCTATTTCGAAATTGTGATGCCGAGCTGGCTGATTAACAAAAGTGTGCAGCATGAAGATCAGGGTGGAATAATGGGAACCATTTTCATGGCATTCACGCTGGTTTTGGTCTCGTTCTCGTGTACCGGACCGATTGTTGGAACAGTGGTTGTGCAAGCGGTTGGCGGTCAAATTCTGAAACCGGTTATCGGGATGCTGGGATTTTCGCTTGCCTTTGCCATTCCCTTTACCCTTTTCGCCTTTTTCCCAAGCTGGCTGAATAAAATGCCAAAATCGGGAGGTTGGTTAAATTCGGTAAAAGTAGTTATTGGGTTTATTGAACTGGCTTTCGCACTGAAGTTTCTGAATGTTCCCGACCAAACCTATCATTGGGGAATTCTCGACCGCGAAGTTTATCTTGGTTTCTGGATAGTGATTTTTACGATGATGGGATTTTATCTGCTGGGTAAAATCAAATTTCCGCACGACAGCGATTATCCGGTTGTAAAATCATTTCCGCGACTGCTCCTGATAATTTTCACCTTCACTTTTGTGGTTTACCTCATTCCGGGCTTGTTTGGAGCTCCGCTGAAAGCTATTTCGGGCTGGCTGCCTCCATCGGAAACACAAGATTTTGACATCAATGCAATTGTGCGCGAAAATCAGGGAAGCGGAACTTTTGTGGCAAAAGGAAATCTGACCGAAGAACCCAAATATGCTGACAAACTAAAATTACCACACGGATTGCAAGGCTATTTTGATTTTGACCAGGCGCTAAAGGTTTCCAAAGAACTGAAGAAACCAATATTCGTTGATTTTACGGGACATGGATGCACCAACTGCCGCGAAATGGAAAACCGCGTTTGGAGCGATCCTGAAGTTCTGAAACGGCTACGCGAGAATTTTGTGCTTGTCGCTTTATATGTTGACGACAAAGTGATTGAGATGCCACAAAGCGAATGGTACACCAACAAAGCGGGAAAAGAGATTAAATTGCTTGGCAAGAAAAATGCTGAAATTCAGACTGAGAAATTCAATACCAATTCACAACCCTATTACGTGATTCTGGATTCTGATGGGAATTTGCTGGTTTCTCCGCGTGCTTATGATTTGAACATTGAAGCATTTAAAACATTCCTCGACTCGGGAGCAGAAGCTTATTCGAAAAAATAAAAACATTCAAAACACTTAAATACCGAACGGCCGCCAAATCAATTGGTGGCCGTTTTTTTTGTACGAATAATCTTCTTTGTTTTGATTTTGTATATATAAACTTCTCCACCTGCATCCAAACAATACTTACCTTTATACAAGCTAATTAGATAATCGTCAAGCGGAATTATTAATGACTAACATTATAGCTATGAAACGGATTTTACTTATTACCACCCTAATTTTTGCAGGCTTTGGCATTAGGGCACAACAAAAAGTTGAAGCAGGAACCGAACTGATGATGATGTCGAAAGGGCAGCAACTTGCTTTCACAGTTGTCGTTCCTGAAGCAAAAGCAAAAGATCTGGAGCCAACGTGGAAGAAATATGTCAACAACCGAAGTATTGGCGAACGTTTCTCAAATTTCACCACGCAAATCGGCAATTTATTCAGAAGTAAGGAAAACCAGGCTTCGAGAGATAAACTTAAAGTGGAAAAGAATGGTGATGAATTTTATGTCAGGGCAATCAAAGAAACTGCTTTAACGAAACACCCAATTGACATTTATGCCAGAATTACCGAGCTCACCGATGGAAGTAAGCTCAGCGCTTTTTTCCAGTACACCGACTCTGTTTTCATTAACAACGACAACGCCGATCAGGAACGTATCCAAAACTTTAAAAGTTACATTCGCGATTTTGGCGTTGCAGCTTACCAAAACGTAGTCGAAGATCAAATAGATGCGGCGAAGCAGGAAGTAAAAAAACAGGAAAGCGTACTGAAGGACATTGAGTCAAATTCAAAGAAGGAAGCAAAAGCTATCGGAAGATATGAAACCGACATTCAGGAATATAACGCTGAAATTAGTACAACCGAAAATGATATTGCCCGCCTGGATGAAAACATGACCAGCAAGAAGACAGCATTTGAAATGATGACGAAAAGCACTCCGGAATATGATCTTGCAAAAAAAGAGCTGAAGAGTCTATCGAAAGAAAAATCAAAATATTTTGACAAGATCAAATCAGCCAAGAGTAAGATCAAATCGAAAGAAATGGACATCAAGTCAGCTAAAAACAAAATAGCGCAAAACGATTCGGCGGAGAAAAAACAGCAGGAAGTTATCGATGGAAAACAAAAAATTGTTGACCAACTCGTTGAAAAGAAGAACAGCATTCAATAGAAGTAAAAAGCTCCGATCTGACAGACCGGAGCTTTTTACTTCTATGCGATTAACGACTTTATGTCTTGTATTATCGTCTGAGCCAGTTGGTCGGCCTCTGCCATTGTTGGAGCTTCGGCATAAATCCGAATGATAGGTTCTGTGTTCGATTTTCGCAGGTGAACCCAACGATCGGCAAAATCAATTTTCACACCATCAATATCAGTAACCTGCTCTTTTTGATACTTTTCCTTCATTTTAACCAGAATAGCATCAACATCAATTTCAGGAGTTAGCTCTATTTTATTCTTCGAGATAAAATAATCGGGATAGGTTCGCCTTAATTCAGAACATTTCATGCCCGACTTTGCCAAAAGGCTCAGGAACAGGCCAACGCCAACCAGAGAATCACGACCATAATGCGATGCGGGATAAATAATTCCACCATTTCCTTCGCCGCCAATTACAGCATTGGTAGCTTTCATTTTAGCAACCACATTTACCTCGCCCACAGCTGCTGCGGCATAGCTTCCGCCACGCTTTTCGGTTACATCACGCAATGCACGCGACGACGACAAATTTGAAACCGTATTCCCGGGCGTTTGACTCAATACATAATCAGCAATAGAAACCAGCGAATACTCTTCGTTGAACATCGTTCCATCTTCGTTGATAATTGCCAGTCGATCAACATCAGGATCAACAACAAATCCGACATCAACACCTGATTCGCGAATAATTTCGGAAGTTTCAATCAGGTTCTCAGGCAGCGGTTCAGGCGTATGAGCAAATTGACCGGTTGCTTCGCAATTAATCTCTACAACCTCTCTTACACCCAACGCTTTAAGCAATTTCGGAATAACTATCCCTCCAACCGAATTCACTGCATCGATGGCCACTTTAAAATTAGCTTTGCGAATAGCCGCCACGTCAACCAATTCCAGATCGAGAACCTGCTGAATATGAATGTCGGTATAGTCTTTCTCGAAAATTTCGCCAAGATCGTCAACCTGGGCGAATATATAGGCTTCCTTTTCTGCAATTTCAAGCACTTTGGCACCCTCCGCAGCATTTAGAAATTCGCCGTCGTGATTAAGCAACTTCAGCGCGTTCCATTGCTTGGGGTTATGACTGGCAGTTAAAATAATGCCTCCCTGAGCTGATTCCTCTTTAACTGCTATTTCGGTTGTTGGAGTGGTTGCCAATCCCAAATCGACCACCATACATCCCATTCCCGACAAAGTTGAAACGACCAACGATTTTACCATTGAACCAGATATCCGCGCATCGCGTCCAACAACAATGGTTATAGTCTCTCCGGGATGCTGAGTTTTTGCCCACTGTGCATAGGCTGCTGTGTATTTTACAACGTCGAGGGGACTTAATCCTTCGCCCGGTTGCCCGCCAATTGTTCCCCGAATACCCGATATTGATTTTATTAAAGTCATAATTAGCTCTAATTTATTTTGAATTTCATAAAAACGTGTGTTGCAAAGATAACCAGAAGCTCATTGATTACCGTTTGAATCTCGAACAAAAGCTTACTGAAATTTTAAAGGGCAGGAAAATGCTCCTGCCCTTCAGTGTTCTAATCCCCTAAAGTTTTAAAACCAAAACAAACTTATGAAAAAAAATTCCGCAATACGTTATTAAAACAAGTCTCGGCGCAAATACCCCTAAGCCGAATTTTGCAGAAATATATACAAATCGCCCTTTTAACTTATTTTAACAAAACACCTTACGATTGGCAAATTAATAGTTGATTAAAAAGCAATGCAAATTCAGGTGAAGTCCAATATTTACTAAATTTGACAGTATAGGCAAAATCAATTCTCGCTACGATGAACTTAAACAAACGACTTATCTTTATAACACTTACGGCAGCACTAGGAGGCTTCCTTTTTGGGTTCGACACTGCTGTTATTTCCGGCGCTACTTCTGCTCTGGAAAAACTTTTTAGCCTTGATAAATTCTGGCTCGGTTTTACAGTTGCCATCGCACTCATTGGTACCATCATCGGGACAATAGTCGTTGGTAAGCCGGCCGACAAATATGGTCGGCGCCAGGTACTTTTTTATCTGGCTGTTTTTTATGCTTTATCGGCATTGGGTTGCGCAATGGCTTTTAGCTGGATGTCGCTGCTTTTCTTCCGGTTTCTTGGTGGAATAGCAGTTGGCGGAGTTTCGGTTGTTGGACCAATGTATATTGCCGAAATCGCCCCGGCTAAATTCCGTGGCCGACTTGTGGGTATGTTCCAGTTTAATGTCGTTCTGGGCATTTTGATGGCCTATTTCTCGAACTACATTGTTGGGCTCTTTGATCTTGGCGACGCTGAGTGGCGTTGGAAACTCGGAGTAATGGCCATTCCATCAATTTTGTTTTTTGTCACCTTATTTTTTATCCCCCGTAGCCCGCGCTGGCTGATAAAAATGGGATTGGTTGACGAAGCTCGCGCGGTTTTAAAAATTACCGGTGAAGAATTCATTGAAAAGGAAATTGCTGAAATTCAGGAATCGATAGCGATTGAAAGACGAAATGGCAAGGAACTTCTTTTCAGCAAAAAATTTAGTTTGCCAATTTTTCTTGCAGTTTCAATCGCCATGTTCAACCAGTTGTCAGGAATAAATGGCTTGTTGTATTACCTGAACGATATTTTTGCGCAGGCGGGGTTTAGCAAAGTGTCGGGCGATTTGCAAAGCGTCGCCATTGGCGCTACCAATTTGATTTTCACTATGCTGGCGATGACTATCATTGACAAAGTTGGCCGAAAACTCTTGTTGCTCATCGGATCAATCGGAACGGCCAGTTCATTGGCTGGTGTGGCATTTATCTTTTTTACCAATAGTCATCAAAATTTATTGGTATGGCTTTTAATTGGGTACATTGCATTTTTTGGTTTTTCGCAAGGTGCTGTTATCTGGGTATATATCAGCGAGGTATTTCCAAATTCGGTGAGGTCGAAAGGGCAGGCGCTCGGCAGTTTTACACACTGGGCAATGGCTGCTGTTGTTTCGTGGACTTTCCCGGTAATGGCCGAGAAATCGGGTGGATATCCATTTCTCTTTTTTGCTGCTATGATGCTTTTGCAGTTTTTTGTAGTGAAATTCCTTTACGTCGAGACCAAAGGAAAATCGCTCGAAGCACTTCAAAAAGAATTGATCAAATAAGAATCGTAAATATATTTAAAGACCAAACCAACATGAAAACTATTCTTCGGAAATTGACCGGCATCACATTGGCTGCTGCGTTCTTTTTAAGCCTGAATTTTAATGCAACTGCACAAACACAGAAAGAAAATACAGCATCGCGCGTTTCTCTACCCAACGGATGGAAACTTTCGCCAGTTGGGAAACTGGCTCCTTTGGGCGATTTGCCTCTAAATATGGCTGTTTCGCCTTCAGGAAAATTGCTTGCCGTTACAAACAACGGGCAAAGTGATCAGGGTATCCAGTTATTTGACACTGAAAAAATGCAGTTGCTCGACAGCATTGTAATGAAAAAAAGCTGGCTGGGATTGACTTTCTCCAAAGATGGCAAATACCTTTATGCTTCAGGAGGAAACGACAACTGGATTGTGCGTTATCAGGTAAAAAGTAACAAACTGGTACCCTCAGACACTTTAATCTTTGGAAAACCCTGGCCTGTAAAAATATCAATTGCCGGAATCGCTGTTGATGACCAGCAGAAATATCTGTACGCTGTTACAAAAGAGAACAACTCGCTGTATGTTTACGATATACCCGAGAAAAAAGTAAAATCTCAGTTTCCTTTGGGTGGTGAAGGATACGCGTGCCTCTTGTCGAACGACAATAAAACCCTTTTTGCAACCTGCTGGGGCTGCGATAAGGTAGTTTTGTTCGACACCAACAAACAGCAAATGGCTGGGTGGATCCCGGTTGGCGACAACCCAAACGACATGGCACTCACCAAAGATGGCAAATACTTGTTCGTGTGCAATGCCAACGACAATTCTGTTTCTGTCATTTCGGTTTACCAGCACCAGGTTGTTGAAGTACTCAATTCTGCATTGTTTCCCGACTCCCGCACAGGCTCTACGCCCAATTCTGTTGCGCTGAGTGCCGACGAGAAAACACTTTATATAGCCAATGCCGACAATAACTGTCTGGCTGTTTTTGATGTAAGCCATCCTGGGAATAGCTTCAGCAAAGGATTTATTCCAACTGCATGGTATCCAAGTTGTGTAAGGGTAATCAACAACTCGATATTTGTTTCAAACGGCAAAGGCGTTAGCTCCAAAGCTAATCCATACGGACCAAGCCCAATTGCGAAAGAAGAAGAGGTTGAACACCACAAAGAACTCAGCAACAAAAACATGAAAGTTCAGTACATCGGAGGTTTGTTAAGAGGAACATTGCAAAAGTTCTCAAAACCTACCAACGAACAGCTTGCGGCATACTCAAAAGCGGTTTACGAAAACACACCTTATCACAAAGAAAAAGAAATGGTGTCGCGCGGAGAAGAAGGAAATCCGATCCCAATGAAAGTTGGAGAACCCTCACCAATCAAATATGTATTTTACGTCATCAAAGAAAACCGCACTTACGATCAGGTGTTGGGTGATATGCCTGAAGGAAATGGCGATTCAACACTGGTGCTTTTCGGCAGAAAAGTAACGCCAAACCTTCACGCAATAGCCAAGCAATTCGTATTGCTCGACAACTTCTACGTTGATGGCGAAGTAAGCGCCGATGGACACAACTGGACAATGGGCGCTTATGGCACCGACTATCTGGAAAAGAACTGGCCGACAAGCTACGGCGGCAGGGGCGGTTCCTATCCGGGAGAAGCAGAGCGCGAAATTGCAAATAGCAAGGCATTTTTGTGGGACCAGTGCAAGCTAATGGGCGTTTCGTATCGCAGTTATGGCGAATTTATTTCTGATCCGTACAAAGCCAATATTCCATCGCTTGTCGATCATTTTTTACCCGGCTACACCGGTTTCGAACTGAGTATTCGCGACACATCGCGGTTTTCGATGTGGAAAAAAGATTTTGAATCGATGCTTGCCGCAGGAAATGTGCCCCAGCTCAATACAATCCGGTTTGCAAACGACCATACAGAAGGACTTCGTGTTGGAAAACCTACCCCAAAAGCACATGCAGCCGACAACGATCTGGCCTGCGGACTTTTCATCGAATACCTCAGCCACTCTCCTATCTGGAACGAAAGCCTGATTATTATGGTTGAAGATGATGCGCAAAACGGGCCTGACCATGTCGATGCTCACCGTTCGACAGCATATGTAGCCGGAGGTTTTGTGAAACAAGGATTCGTTGACCATACCATGTATTCCACCTCGTCGGCCCTGCGGACTATAGAGCTGGTTCTGGGGCTTCCGCCCATGAGTCAATACGACGCTGCGGCAGAACCACTTTGGCGTTGTTTCAATAAAACAGCGAACCATCCACCATACAAATCGGTTCAAAATCAGATTGATTTAAACCTGAAAAATAAGGAAGTAAGCAAACTATCGAAACTAAGCGAAAAGTTCGATTTCAGCAAGGAAGATCGGATTCCTGACGCTCAGTTCAATGAAGTAATTTGGGCAGCTATTCACGGATTAGACAGCAAATGCCCGGCACCGGTTCACGCGGCATTCTTTACTCCGGAAAAAGAACAGGACGATGACTGATACAACAAAGAGGCGGAAAATTTTAAGTTTTCCGCCTCCTTTTTTATTTGCCCAAAGGAATATCAAAACAGAATTTACTTCCCTTTCCTAATTCGCTTTCGGCCCAGATTTGCCCGTTGTGCTTTTCAATGAATTCCCTGGCGATAATAAGCCCAAGTCCGGTACCTGTTTCTTCATCGGTTCCTTTTGAAGACGACGCCTTATCCAGTCTGAACAATTTGGAAAGTTGTTCTTCATTCATTCCAACACCGGTATCCGAAACTACCACTTTCAGTTTCGTCGATTCAGAAGAAGCGGATACTTTAACTTCGCCACCTTTTGGAGTAAATTTAATGGCGTTTGTTACAATATTCTGAATTACAGAAGTAATCATATTCTTATCAAGCAAGGCATTTATTTCTCCTTCTACCTTCCAATCCAGCGTGATTGTCTTATTTTTGGCAATTGGTGCCACAACAGCCATTGCCTCTGACACCAGTTGATTTACATTGTGATTTTGCGGCGCAAACTGGATTTTCCCGTTTTGTACCCGCGACCACACCAACAAATTCTGTAGTAAGTTTGAAATTCGCTCGGCAGATTGGTGCACAATGACAGAGCACTCTTCAACCTCTTCATGATCACCCTCTTTCACAGCTTCTTTCAGAATTTTGCTGAATCCAAGCAACGCATTAAAAGGGTTCATTATATCGTGACTTACGATAGAATAAAATTTATCCTTTTCGATTGAATCTTGTAAAATCTTCGCATTCAGCGATATTATATTGTTCTGAAACTTATCGTTTCTGTATGCCAGAAGCATAATATAAATTGCCAGGGCAAATGCAACTATCATTAATGCAATCAGGATATTCTGCAAAAAATCAGCTGAATGCTGCACTGATTTCAGGAAAACATTGTTGTATTTGGCTTCCTGATCCCGAATGCTAATTTTTATGCCTTCCACAAGATTCTGAATTTGAGCAATCAGGCTATTACTGATTTTAATCAACTTCAATTCACTTTCTTTAAGCTCCATCGTTTTCTGAACCAGCTCATTGAATTTGGCGGCCGAAACCGTCGTTTTATTGGTTTCAAGCGCCCTCATAATTGCATCTCTAATCTTGCTCTTTTCGAGTTCTTTGTCGGATTGTATCCTGAGCCTTGTCGTTACATTTTCTTTGACTTTTTCGCCAACAAGAGCACTTTTTAGCTTACCAAACAATCCCTTTTTATAAGTTTCTTTAGTTGCCGTAACGCTTAAGGTGTCAATTCTGGGGTCCGACTGATTTCCAATATACTTCTCAAGCTCCATTTGATTTTCCTGCAGATTTCCAACAGAAAAGATTAGCGAATCAGTTGCCAGGCGTAGCCTCATATAAACATCCGCTTCTTTTGTCTTTTTGTCAAATATTTCAGTAATCTTTCCGGCGTCGTCCGAAGTATTTTTATCGAAGAGTTGCTGCAATGCAACGATATTTTCAGCGAGAGCTTTCACCTGCTGCTGGTAATCATCGAAAACAGCTTTTTCAAAAGTAGTGCAGTATTCTTTAAACCGGGCTTCAACCACCACCAGCGATTGCGTAACATTCTCTGTTCTGAGTAACTGCTCCCGATTGCGTTGCGAAAGATCAAGTGCCGTTTGTATTCTGCTTTTTTCAGTTATTAAACTAAAAATGAAAACAACAATCAAAACCAGAATCAAAGCCATCAAAACGGTTGTGGCAATCAGTCTTTTAGGGATAAAATCAATAATTTTCTTCAAACCCTTCATCTTCGTTTTTTTATAACAATAAATTGTTTATTCGATTGCAAGCAAAAAGTCGATCAGATTTTCGTCACTCGCCAGATTTAATTTTTTGCGCAGGCGATACCGCGCCACGTCAACACTTTGTGGATTCTGAAAAGTAAGCATGGCAATATCTTTAGACGAAAGTCCCGATCTTAACAAGGCGCATAATTTGCGTTCGTTGGGCGTAAGTGTTGGAAATTTTTCGAGTAAAACTTTAAAAAGAGAGTCGAACGCATGCTCGAACCTGCTTTCGAAATCGCTCCAAAGCTGGTCCTTCTCTGCCAATTTATATTTGTTTTCAATCTGGCGGATTAAATCGTGTCCATCTTTGCCCGTCAGCGGCAGCAGCTTTTGCAAATCAGATATCAAATTACTATTCAACTCATTAACATTCATCAACTTTATTGTTCCTGAAATCAATTCAGCCTTTTTTGTGTTGATTATTTCTTCATTCGCCCGCTTAATTTCCGACACGTCAGTAAAAACCGAAACGATCCCTGTTGGCTCGTCCTGCCTGTCGAAAACCAGATTCTTTGAAATCAGATAAGTCTTCTTACCCGGGAAACCATTCTTTTCATAAGTTACTGTCGATTGAGTCTGAATCAGCTCCATATCTTTCTGAACGTGAAAAGCAACCTCATCGTTGTTGAAATGGCGGTAAACTGTCTTCCCAATCAACTCCGCTTTGTCAGCACCAGTGATTTCCTCGAAACAATGATTGCACATAAATAAAACTCCTTCCGGCGAATAAAAAGTTACCGGATGTGGGATACTTTCGAATAGCGAGGTAATAAACAGGTTTTTGTCTTCAAGTAAAGTATTCTGATTTTTCAGCGCTTTTAGTGATTCACTCAGCAATAAAATATTTCTCACACGGGCATTCAATTCCTGCTTATCGAAAGGCTTTTTCAAAAAATCGACCGCACCAACCGTCATTGCATAAGCCAAATCTTCTGACGAAGTCATCACTCCGGTAACCATCAATACCGGAATATCTTTGGTCGAGCTATCCTTTTTCAGCGTTTCCAGCGCGTCGATGCCATCCATAACCGGCATATTCCAATCGAGAATAATTAAATCCGGGAATTCCTCACGCACTTGGTCAAGACATTCCTGCCCGTTTGTTGCCGTGGTTATAACGAAGTTGTGTTCCTTAAGCATTTTGTCGTACAGCTTAAGATTCAGAGGTTCGTCATCTACCAACAGAATTTTTGAATTGCTCATTTTAATTGGGTTAGTGCTTTTTTATTCATGTACAAACATTCGCTTTCCAAATGTAACTTTTTTGTTTCGTTAAAAAGCTATTGTTTAATACGCAACCAAGCTTTTTCACTTTAAAAACATCCAAGCGTTCCACACCAGCCCAAAAACCAAAAATTAAATTTTACAAAAAAATCACATGGTTTATTTAGAGCAATATCAACCTGAATCAATACTACTTACAACCACTGTATAGATATTGTATAGACCGATGTTTAGACAATGTTTAGCCGAAAAATTTCCAAGATTGACTGAACATTGAGATCTTTGTATCAGTTATTCAAACAAACTCAACGATTCATTAATTATTTAAATCATTTTTATCATGAGACATTTAAACAAAATAGTTGCGTTAATCCTCTGCAGCGGATTGCTACTAAGTAGTTGTTCTACAACTAAAAATTCTACAAAAGGTGGTTTACTAGGAGGTGCCGGTGGTGCACTCATTGGTGCCGGAATTGGCGCATTGGCGGGTAAAGGTAAAGGCGCAGCCATTGGTGCAGCCGTTGGTGGAGCTGTTGGGGCTGGTGCTGGCGTGTTGATCGGGAAAAAAATGGATAAGCAAAAAGCCGAACTTGAAAAGATTGAAGGCGCTCAGGTCGAATCTGTGACCGACGCAAACAACTTACAGGCAATCAAGGTAACCTTTGAAAGCGGTATTTTATTCCAGACTGGCAAAAGTAACTTGAGTGAAAGCTCAAAAACAGCACTCACCAAGTTTGCAGCGTCGCTAAAGGAAACGCCTGAAACAGACATTACCATCTATGGGCACACTGACAACGTTGGAACCCGTGATGTGAATATCAAGCTTTCTAACGATCGTGCCGCTTCTGTAGCCACATTCCTGAACAATAACGGGGTAGCCACGACCCGAATGAAAACTGAAGGAAAGGCTTTCGACGAACCAGTTGCCGATAATTCAACAGCTGATGGCCGTGCAAAAAACAGACGAGTTGAAATCTATATCACTGCAAATCAGCAAATGATTAAACAGGCAGAACAAGGCTCATTGAAATAATTGCGAAACAGAAACACTTTTTATATTTCAATCAATCAATTCGGTTAAACTTTTAAACAATGTAACATGAAAAAGCAATTCGTAATATTGTTATTTCTGCTGTTCCTGGGCCAATTAACTTTTGCCCAGTACGCCCTTCCGAAAGGGAAATCGCAACTTAACGCCGGAGTCGGGTTCTCGTCATGGGGAACACCAGTTTATTTGGGATTCGATTACGGGGTGCACAAGGATATTTCCCTCGGAGGCGAACTCTCATACCGCGGCTACCGCGACAGATGGGATGGCTATTATTACGATCACAATGTAATTGGAATCTCTGGCAACGGAAATTACCATTTCAACCATGCCTTATCGATTCCTAAAAACTGGGATTTCTATGCCGGGTTAAATCTAGGTTTCTACATTTGGAGTTCGCCTGACAATTACCAAGGTTCGCATTCCTCAGGTCTGGGGCTCGGGGCACAAGTTGGAGGACGTTATTACATCACCAACAAAGTTGCCTTAAACCTTGAATTTGGTGGTGGGAACGCCTTTTCTGGAGGAAAATTTGGTTTAACATTTAAACTCTAATATTCAAAATAGAAAACAAAGAAGTTCGGATGTCGCCAGTATCCTGTTTCCCGTACTGATCTTATTATTTCTGTCGGCTCCGATCTTCTTTCTCAATATATCTTCATAAAAAACAAATCACAGAATAGCCGGTGCAACAGAATTCGAACAAACAGAGAATAAAATATTGGCTATTCTTATTAGTTGGAAATTTCGATAACACGGAAACACCAACAACCAGATTTTAAAACTTATAAAAATTTATATAGATGAAAAAATTTTTACTTTTAGTAGCAGCAAGCCTGCTGCTTAGCTCGACATTTGCCCAAACATCTGATAAAAAATGGGGAATTGGAGCCGGCGCAGGAGTTTATGGAACTCTAAAACAGGGTGGCGCAGGGTTCACTCCTGAACTTTACCTGAGCAGATACCTCAATTCCCGTTTCGACCTGATGTTAAAAGGAAACATGGGTTTATTTCAATCGAAGCTCGACAACAACCTCGATTTCTTTAACCCAGCCCTCGATCTTCGTTTAAAATTAAGCAACGAAGCAAAAAAATTCAGACCTTATATTTATGCCGGACCTGGCATTCTGAAAGACAACTCTGCATCGGGAGTAAATTTCAATATTGGCATTGGCAGTAAGTACTACGTTTCGCCGAGCACCGCATTATATGTTGACGCTGGGTACATCAACGGAATTGAAGTCACCAGAAATACTGAAAAAGTACGCGACAACTTTCTGAAAGCCACGCTTGGAATTGAATTCGACTTTGGTAAAGCAAAAGATTCGGACATGGATGGCGTTCCGGACAGAAAAGACAAATGCCCGAATACTCCGGCAGGAGTGGCTGTTGATGCCAATGGATGTCCGGTTGATACAGATGGTGATGGCGTTGCCGATTACATTGACGATTGCCCAACTGTTGCTGGCTTAACTTCGTTGAAAGGCTGCCCGGATGCTGATGGTGACGGCGTTGCCGATAAAGATGACAAATGCCCCGACACTCCTAAAAATGTAAAAGTTGACGCAAAAGGATGCCCAATTGATACCGACGGCGACGGAGTTGCTGATTATCTGGACAAATGCCCCGACACTCCAAAAGAAGCAAAAGTT
Source organism: Prolixibacteraceae bacterium (assembly GCA_035353575.1). GTDB lineage: Bacteria > Bacteroidota > Bacteroidia > Bacteroidales > Prolixibacteraceae > Aquipluma. The sequence goes on from DAOPZV010000071.1 coordinate 16,970, forward strand.
GATGCAAAAGGTTGCCCAGTTGATACCGATGGCGACGGAATTGCTGACTACCTTGACAAATGTCCAACCGTTCCGGGAGTGAAGGAAAACAATGGATGCCCAAAAGAAAAGACAACAGAAGAACTTGAAGCTGAAAACATGAGTGTTGAGCCGGTTTATTTCGATTCAAACAAATCGATGTACAAAGCTTCTGAAAAAGTCAAAATAGATAAAGTCGTTAAACTTTTGAAAGAGAACAACAATTACAAAGTAAGAGTTACATCGGGATATACCGATTCGAGAGGTTCTGACGCTTACAACCTGAGTCTTTCAAAAAGACGCGTAAATTCGGTTGTGAATGCTATTATGGCTGCCAAAATCAAAAAGAACCGTATTGAGTTACAAAAAGGGTTAGGAAAGGCAAATCCTGCTGCAACCAATGACACAGAAGAAGGACGCGCCTTGAATCGTAGAGTTGAGTTTGAATTAGTAAAAACAAAATGATCATTGGCCTTTTGTTTTCTGTAAAGAAAAAGCCGGTTCA
>DAOPZV010000072.1:0-17460 GCA_035353575.1 Prolixibacteraceae bacterium
ATGCTCACGCCTTCCATCGATTTTTCCAGCTGATTTGCTACTTCAATGAATTGATCCACGGTTAACTCTTTCATGTAGATAAGTCCGTGTGTGGCACGAATTAGTGGTTTTTCGTGTTGGTAGAAGAAGTTTTTGCCCAGCAGAAGCTGAATTTGTTTTAACTGCTCTACCCATACACGTTGAGTCAACTGACTGAATTTTCCATCGAGCTGATAGCTAGGGAAAGAAGCGTTTACCTGGCTTAAATAGCACTGGGTAAATGAAGAGTCGAGTATCGCCAGAGCATTTAATGAGACTGGCGTAATTATTTCTGTATCGGCAGGGTGATAACGGAACCAAACGTTACGATAGCCAATAATTCTCACCTTAGATAAATCTTCTTCTTTTGCCCATTCTTTAACCGCAGCGGCAATAGATTTTAAAACTTTATAGTGAGTATCCGGGCCACTTCCTTCTGGATCCATTGCCAAACTAATTCGTGTTGGTTTGTATTTTCTGAATTGTTCAAGAACTGGCAAAACGTCTCTTTTATTATCTGGCTGTTGACCAAAGGTTGAACCCTGATAGAAGCCTAAGCGTAAATGGTGTACGTTGTTTACCGGAACGCCGTAGTGAGCCCAAACCAACTCTTCTTCCATTTCGCGGATCATTCCTTTCAATGTCTGAATTTTAGGTGGATTCTTTCCTCCGTCGTAAGTATTTTTAAGGCTGTCGATTATTTCGATGATTGCACTAACTAATTGCTGTTCGTTGGCCACTTCCCATATTTCCACAATTGCCCTCACAACTCTGTGGCAAACGCCACGGCGTTTTTCCGACTCGTCATTGGCTGCCACGCTATCAAGGTAATGGTAAATATCTTTATCCCATTTTAGTTTGTAGCCTTCTTCAAAAAAGTCCGGAAATTTGATCATTTCAATCTTTCCGTTGCTAATTAGGCCGAGTGTTTCGGTCAATATTTCGATCAAGTACTGATTAATTACTGAAGTAAATCCTGAAGTCAATACAGCAAAATGGAATTCATTACTTGCGTCGCGAAGTTGCCTGTTGATGAAAGGCATGATTCCAAGCATGATGTCATCGTGATGAGGGCCCGTATGATAGAATACCTGGTTCGATTCACGTTCCATTCCTTTATTGAGTTTGGCTGTGACGGAATCAATTACAGATTGTACCGTGTTTTCATTCAGTCCGGGAATTAATTTGCAATATTTATCAGAACGTAAGTCGTCCATGGTAACTTTATGGCCAAACTTGTTAATCTTCGAGCATAAATCAATTATTGCCCGCTCCGTTTTTTGATGGTTCCATTCTCCTGTGGTGAAATATTTGTCTAAACTATCATCTAGTTTCACTGCTGCACCATTCGTTAAATAGAAACGAGCATTTGATAGTTTTGCCAAAGAGCTTGCCGGATATTGATTTGACATTTCTTTTTCGAGCGAATTCTTAATGACGTCAGCGATTGCTTCTCCGGCGGCAAATACAATTGCAGTCGCATTTGGATTGAATGTAATGGTATCGAGCCCTATTGTTATCACCAAACGGTTCCTCGAAACTTCGATACCGCCTAAATCTCCGGCAGCAACAGCCTGTGTTTCGAAATTTGTTGCGGTTAGACGGGTGGTCGAGAAATGGTCAGTTCCGCGGGTATTAAATGCAATGTGCCCGTCGGGTCCTATCCCCGACATGAAAAATCCAATGCCACCCAAATCGCGTATCTTTTGTTCGTAATTTGTACACCAGTTGTCAATTGCAAAAATTGCTTTTTGCTGAATTTTTTCTGTGTTCGATTTAGCTTCCCTGAAACGCAGCGACAAATCTATTTTCAGATCAGGAAATATATTTGAATAAGTTTCACCTTCCGGCAAATCAATTTCATCTGAATTAATTAATAAAGCTTTGCTGGCATCCAGTCCAAATCCCTTGATGTAGTAGTTTTCAATGTAATTGTAAAAGCTGTTGTGCTGCTTCGACGATATCGGATAAAATTCGTCCATTTGTACAAAGTGCAGTCCTCCCAACTCTGGTTTCTTCACTCCGGTCAGTCCATGTGCATTTAATAATTCCTGGCCGCGCGGGGTATCCCAGTTTTCAAGAAAGAACTTTGTATATTTAATAAAATATTCTGACGTTTTTCCGGTAGGAAGGCTGATAACACCATTGGGGTTTTGGCTAACCCACTCGAGAAAGCGCAAAGCCGCTAACATTCCAAGTTTAGGAAAATTCTCCACGGTGATGTATGGAATTTTCGTGCTCATTTTTTCGATACCTGCCTGCTGAAGGAAAAGCTGTTCTACCTGGCTAAAATCTTTCGTTCTCATGTTGTTGTATTTTGATGGACTGAAGTGTTTTGTTTCAATCCGATTTTAATTTTTGTCGAGTTCTGCTTCAAGGAATAAAGCAGCTACGCCAAGTATTCCGGCCTGACTGCCCAATTCAGATACTTTTATTTCAATTTCGTTACCCAGTTCAGGAATACAGTACGCCTGAATTGATTGTTGTATTGGAGGAAGAATATATTGGTTTGCTTCTGCCATCGGACCTCCAAGTATGATTAGTTCGGGATTGAAAATCTGGATGAGATAAGCAAGTCCTTTCCCTAACCAATGTCCAATGTTGGCCAGCATGGTTATGGAGTATTGGTCGCCCATCGTCGCTGCCTGAATAACTTTTTTTATTTCGCTGGAGTTGTTATCGTTTAGCCCGGCAAGGAATGAAGAATGTCCAAATTCGATGCCTTCTTTTGCTAAACGGGCAATGGCCGTGCCCGAAGCTACGGTTTCGAGACAGCCTCGTTTACCGCACCGGCAGAGTAATCCGTTATCAACCATGGGTAAGTGCCCAAATTCGCCGGCAAAGCCGTCGCGACCTTTGTATAGTTTTCCGTTCACAATTATTCCAAGGCCGATACCCCAGTCGAGCTGAATGGCAAGTACGTTCTTTTTAGAATGAGCAAGACCAAATCTCAGTTCTGCGAATGCTCTCGCTTTGGCATCATTTTCAATAATGATTTTCATGCCAAATTTTTGTGCAAATATTTCAGCTACGGGTTGATCTGAAACCATGTAGGTTTTGTTGATCCCCGTTGCAGAGTCAACCATACCAGGCATTTCGATTCCGATACCCAGAATTTTTTCCCTGGGAATATTGTTTTCGCGTATCGCCTGTTCAGTAAACTCAACGATCGGATCGATTATACTGGTGCCATGCGAAATGGTAAGTGTTAGAAATTGATCGTCAGTAACTTTTTGGTTTTTAGCATTGAAAATTGAAACCGAAGTTTTGTATAAATTGATGGAGATGCTTAAAATGTAAAAAGCGTCTTCTTTATTCCCATACAAATTTGGACGGCGGCCGCCACTCGAATTTCCCTGACCCAACTCTTCAACAATTCCTTCTTCCTTTAGCTCATTAAGCAGGCTTATAATTTTCGGAGTGCTTAATTTGACAAATTTACCAAGGTCAGTATTTGTCATCGCTCCGTGAAGGAACAGATTTTTGATGATTTTCCGTTTTTGAGAGTTATTCTTCAGTTCAACGACATTCATTTCGTTTTCATCGTTACTTTTTACCTGAGTGAAGGTCATAGCAGAGATTTTTGTTTGGGTTTGAACATTACAAATGTATTTAATTAATTTATCAATTCAATTCAAACTTTTATTAAATATTTAAAAAGTTTCTGGTAATTAGAAAAAAATCATCTCTGAAGAAAATAGAAGGCATATTCGCCCTAAAAAGTTTATTTGGGAAAGATAAAAAGTGAAATAAAAAATGAAAAGCGGTGGTTACCACCGCTTTTCACTAAACAAACAACTAAAATTACCTTACGAACTTTGCTTTTCACAAAAAACCAATCAACCCAAAAAAGTTCAAATTAGATTTGCAAAGTCAAAAGGAGGTACGGAACAAACTCTACTTTGTTTCATTCTTCTCTTTATTTAACAAATATTAGCACTTAGCCTACCTGCTACTTTCAGACCCCTTTATAAAATACGACGATTACCGTATTTCAATACCCAACACGGCGCAATAATTTTATTAGAAATCAAAAATGAACGTTTATGAGAAAAAGTTTACTTCTATTATTTCTGATTACGAGTGTTTTAGGTAGTACTTATGCGCAATGGGTGAAATGTAATTTGCCGGCTGGAGTTTATCCATGGTCTATGGCAATCAGCGGAAATTACATTTATTTAGGAACTTTGGCTAATGGGATGTATGTCTCAAGCGATAAAGGCTCAAGCTGGCAAGAGATTAACAATGGTATTAATTTGAAGCAGGTTTGGTCGGTTTCGGTGGCAGAAGATGCGGTATATGCAGGAACCAACAACGGCGGGCTTTTCCGCACGAAAGATAAAGGTACTAGCTGGGCTGCTGTAAATAGTGGCATTGCTTCAACTACTATTGTTCGAAGTGTTGTGAAGTTTAATAACAAACTATTTGCAACTACAAGCAATCAAGGTGTGCTCATTTCCACAGATAATGCAGCTACGTGGACCCAACACAATAGTGGAATTGTTGGATTGGTCGCTTCGCAGTTGTTAGTTGTTGACGATGCGTTGTATGTTGGCGTGTTACAGAAAGTGTATAAATATGATTCTACCAACAGTAAGTGGATCGCAGCATCTGCAGGAATAGTTAACAACACGATTTCGGCACTTACTTTTTTTAAAGAATCATCTGGAACAGTTAATTTAATTGCGGGCATTTCCGATTCAAAAAGTGTTTACAGGTCTATTGATTCCGGAACAAATTGGACGGCTGCTTATGCCGGACTTCCGGGCGTACCTGTTGCAACAGTGGCTGCAAAAGGTACAACAATTTTTGCAGGCAACGATTATGGGGTATATGTTTCAAAAGATTCCGGTAATAGTTGGACTGACGCAAGCACTGGTTTCCCAAGAGCAAGTTATGCTACAAACTTAACAATCAGCGATCAGGATATCTATGTAATTCAAAGCGCTTTGGTTTGGCGAAGAAGTTTTGCCGAATTCGGAATAACAGCTGCGCCAGACATTGCTTCGGACAACGCAGCTGAAAAATCACTAAAATGTTTTCCAAATCCTTTTTCTGATCGGGCAACAATAAGTTATCGACTACAAAGTTCCTCATACGTGTCGCTAGCGATTTTTGATTTATCCGGAGCGTTGGTTCATGAAATTATTAGCGAGATACAGCCTGCCGGAAGCTACAATTGCCAGCTCTCTGCGGGGCGCATTAATTTGTTATCCGGAACATATATTGTAAAACTTACAACCGATAAATTTGTACAAACACAAAAAATGGTTCTTGTAAATTAAGAACCAAAATAATCCTGACGGCATAAATTTGCGCCAGGATTATTTGTTTTTAGTTTTCTTCGATTATAAGTACATCCCATGGATTAATTTCGAGTGTGGCGCCCGAAGTAATTACTTTACCCGAAGTCAATTCATTCCCATTTTTGTGTGGATAAACCAACGTCGATTTTTGTGAACTGTAGTTGTAGTAATAGTGCACTTTTTTGCTGGCCTCGTTGATTCCGCTTTTGGTAATGATTGGCCAATGCAGGTTCTGGTCAACTGTTTTAATGCCAGCTTGCGCCATTTCCAGAAGAATCAGTTTTTCCTGGATCAAATCAGACACTCCGGTTCCTTCATAAAGCAGCGTTCCTTTGCCGAAGTTATTGATAGTTATCGCCGGATACTTTCCAAAGTATTGATGATCGTACCAAGCCAATGCTTTTGCTGTTTCAGGAATCAGGTATTCTCCCCAGTCATATACTTTATTTGAAGCTTCATCAACATTAAACGGGTTGTCTTTTAGGCTTAATTCTTTGAAATTAGTAAACTCCTGGTAATAGAAACCGCACGCTTTGCGCAACGGACCGGGAGCGAGCATTGGGCGTACCATCGAATTTTCGTCGCAAAAGCCACTTTTAAATTGCATAATTACATGTCCGCCATTTTCAACGTATTTACTTATTTTATTCAGTAAATCGTCGCTGGCAATGTATAGCGCCGGAATAATGACCAGGTCGTAGTTTTCAAAGCGGGCATTTTCAGGAAAGATAAAATCGACGCCAACGTTATTGCGGTATAAAACTCGGTGAAATTGGCCAACAAGTTCGTTTCGGTAAACATTCGATGCAGAGCCCCACATATCAGCTTTTGGAGTTTTAAAAGGCATAATGTTTAAGCCTGCATTCGAATCGTGACTGAATAAAATGGCGACTTTGTTTGTAATTTTCAGGTTAACAAGTTTTTTCCCGAATTTCTGAAGTTCGTGAGCTGTTTTCGAATATTCGGTATAAGCACGGTTGGGCTGTAAATCGTGCGACAAGATGCCCTTCCAGTACGTTTCCTGCCCATAGTGAATCGAATGCCAATGCCAGTATTCGACCATGTTGGCACCCGAACCAAGGTGTGCATAAACATTTTGTCGCAGTTGTCCGTCGTAAGGTGGTTGCTGTGATCGTGAATCCCAACCGATTGTTTGCGCATTGGTTTCGGTAATTAGGTAGTTTTTCATTTTTACCGAACGGAAGAAATCGCCAGCGAAAGCGATTTCGTCGCCGGTGAGGTTTTCCTGCGAACCATGATAAACGTTTACTGCCAACACATCCATTTTTTTTGAGCTTTCGATTTGATCTATATCCTGAACAGAAGGCATAAAGCATTGAGTAATGAACTGATCGGGACGCTTATATTCACTTACAATAGTCGCCTGCCAGGTGAGGTAATCGGCTACTGTTTTACGTTTGAAGCGTTCCCACTCCAGTTTGTAGGCAGTGTTGGTCACCCCATCTTTTTCAGGAAATTCGTCCCAGTCGTTTATTGTCATTCCCCAGTAATTCAAGCCCCATATTTTGTTTAGGTTTTCGGTACTCCCGAATTTTTTCTTCAGGTAATTGATAAAGCTGATGTGATAATCATAGTTATTTACTCCATACGAAGTGGTTTCGTTGTCAACTTGGTAACCAATAATGGCAGGATGTTTGGCATAATGCTCCATCATCTTTCGTATGATTCGCTCGGAATAGAAGAGGAACGTGGGATTTGTAATGTCCATATTCTGGCGAATTCCGTAGTAAGCTTTACTCCCTTTTTCGTAGTTTACCAGCACCTCAGGATGTTTATGCCACAACCAGGCTGGCATTGAGTAGGTTGGAGTTCCCAGTATCACTTTTATTCCGTTGGCGTGTAACCCGTCGATAATGCGATCCATCCAGTTAAAGTCGAATTCGCCTTCTCGTGGTTCAAACAAACTCCATGTTGATTCGCCCAAACGAACTACCGACATGCCCGATTCTTTCATCAGCTTTAGGTCTTCGGCCAGGCGGTCAGTCGGCATATATTCGTGGTAATAGGCGGCTCCATACAAAATGTTATCCATTTTTTGGGGTTGAGCCCCAAGGCGTCCTGCAAGGAAAACCAGCAATAATAAGAGGATAGTGTTGAGTTTTTTCATTTTAGTAGAGTTAGTCAGTTTTACAAATATACTATTAGACGTTAAATGTTTGTAATACACTTATTCCGAAACCCCTAAGTGAAGCAAAAATCTCAAACCAAACAACAAAGGGTAAATGGAATGAGGCTTTCAGGAAGTCGCATCCGAAGTGAACCAAAAATAAACATGAAGAAACGTTTAATTTAAGGCATCGTTTCTTTTGCTGGATGTCATAAAAACAAATTTCATCAAAGACGTCGGTCTTCGTTAATCTTTCAAAAAGTCAGTAAAAACCTTTGAACGTATTTTTGACATTATCGGCTGCTTTTTTCATCTTTACGTTCTTAAAACGGACCGAATGTCATTTTTGAACGAAATAGTTGTTTTTTTTGCTGCCGTTACTGCCGGTTTTATTAATGCGATGGCCGGCGGGGGGACGCTGGTTTCATTTCCGGTATTGCTTGCGGTGGGCATATCTCCCGTGGTTGCCAATGTTACCAACACAGTGGCGCTGGTGCCCGGAACCATTGGTGGCATGTGGGCTCAAAGGGATGAATTTCAGTCGCAACGAAGCCGGATGGTTAAATTGCTTCCTGTTGGAATTGTGGGTGGGGTAGTAGGCGGATTACTTATCCTGAATACGAACGAAAATACATTCAAAGTGATTATTCCGTACCTGATTTTGGTCGCTACCTTGCTTCTTGCAGTGCAAGTAAGAATAAAAAATTGGGTTGTGGCCCGTATTGGGCAAGCACACAACGAGCATCATAATCCGCTGTATATGATGAGTTTGATTTTTCTTGCAGCTGTGTATGGCGGTTATTTCGGAGCAGGACTGGGCGTCATCCTGATGGCCACGCTTGGGCTGGTGACTGATGATACGATGACCCGGCTAAACTTTCTGAAACAGTCGCTTGGATTTGTTATCAATCTCGCTGCTGCAATTTATTTTGCTTTCTCCGGAAAAGTTTATTGGTGGGTTGCTTTTATCATGATCTTCGGATCGTTGCTGGGCGGTTTTATCGGAGGAAAGCTTGCCGGTAAAATGAAACCTGAAATACTCCGCTGGATTGTAGTTTCGGCCGGATTGATTGCCGCAGTCATTTTCCTTATAAAAGGGTAAAAACTTTTGGTGCCGGAATTAAATATTGACGTCAGAATTAGGTGAACAGGGAGGAAAACTTAAGTAGAAAGTACTGCCCATATTTTCGATACTTTCTACCCATATTTTACCGTTATGCTTGTCCATGAAATCCTTACAAAGAATTAATCCCAATCCGGTACTTGGTTCACCTTCTGTTCCCTGACGACATTCAACCTGGTCAATCCGGAATAATTTTTCTGCAATATCTTCCGCCATTCCGATTCCAGTGTCCTTAACGCTGATTTCGGTTTCACCAGTCGATAACTTTTTACCTGAAATCAGAATTTTGCCTCCTTTGCTGCAGAATTTTATGGCGTTTGAAAACAGATTCCTGATTGTTGATTCCAGCATATTTTCATCAGCATAAACTGTTGCTTCGGCCGGAATATTAATAGTCAATTCAATTTGCTTATTTCTTAATGACTCGGACAATGGTTGTTGGATTCGCTCAACAACTTTCGATATCGAGATTTCTTGCGGATTAAACGGAATCATACCTCGTTGAAGTCTTGACCACTGGAGTAGATTTTCCAATAGTCTATGCAAATTAGTGGCAGAGTCTTTCATCAAAACAGCTATTTCAAGGATACTTCCCAAGTTCATATTTGGGAGGTCTTTTACCATTAATTCGGTTAGGCCGAGAAAAGCAGAGAATGGACTTCTTAAGTCGTGCGCAATAATTGAGAAAAATTTGTCTTTTTCGGCGTTTATTTTGTGAAGCTCTTCATTCTTTGTTCTTATATTTTCCTCATGTTTTACTTTCTCTGTAATATCGCGAGCAGTTGCGATAAGAACATCTTTTCCGAAGTATTTCCCTTTTGCAACAAAAAACTCGCTTGGGAAAACTTCACCATGTTTTCGCACAGCCCAAAAATCAAAGGCAGCCGAAACTTCGCTTTTGTAAACGTTTTTGAGAACCGAGTATATTTTCTTAAAATTATTTTTCTCTTGATCACCAATTGACTGAAGATTCTTTCCAATCAACTCATCTTTACTATATAGATACATTTTTTCGGTGCCCGAGTTAACATCGATGAACGTTCCGTTTTCATCAAGAACATAGATTGCTTCGGCAACTGAGTTGAAAATGTCCATATAGCTTTCGATAGCTATATTTAATGACTCTTCAAATTTCTTTCGATCCGAGATGTCGCGAACAATAGATAAAACTTCATTTTTTCCACTACGAACATATCTCGATTCAAAGTGTTTGGAGATATTGTCAATCTCCAACTCGTAAGTTGCGTAGTCAGGCTGTCCGGTTGCAAGAACAGAGGCAACTTTTTGACGTGTAATCAATACAACCTCGTGAGGAAGTACTTCCTCAACTAGTTTCCCAAGAAAAAGCTCCGATGGAATCAAAAGCTGGTTGTGTGATTCAGAATGGAAATCAACTATTTTGCAGTTTGCATCAAAAACAAACATCATATCCGGATTGGCACTTAGCAGCGCCATGTTCCGGTTCAGGCTGTGCCGTAGTTCCCGTTCCGATCTTTTTTTTGCGCTTATATCTCTAATGATTCCCTGTCCCACGATTTGACCTTCCAGTTTGATCAGCTTTATACTAATTTCCACGTCAATAGGATAGCCATCTTTGTGCATCAGTTGAGTTTCAAAACTCGTTTGTTTTTTTTCTGTAAATACTTCGTCGAGATAACGTCTGTAGTCTGACGTATTTTCTTTGGTCAACAAGTCGGCAAATTGCTTCCCGATGAGCTCGTCTGCTTTGTATCCCAGAATCTTCTCAACTGCACTGTTTAAGAAAAGTTGTTTCCCAAATCTGTCGGTCACAAAAATGATATCGATTGTTGATTGCGCAATTATCCGATATTTTTCTTCACTTTCTTTAAGTGCTTCTTCTGCAATCTTTTTGTCAGTAATATCTGTGAGAATTAATACAGCGTTCTTTACTTCTCCGGCTAAAATAACTGGCGATAGGTTCGATAAGAACCACCTGATCTCATTATTAATTCCGAGTGCTTTAGTTTGGTAGGTTTGTGATCGGGTAAATCGTATTACGTTCTCCAAAGCCTCATTCATCATTTCGTGATATTCCGTCGCGGTCCAATCACAAAAATTTTTTCCGATCATCTCCTCTTTTGTGTATCCGGCAAACGAATGGCTGGCATACATGATTGTTCCGTTTCCATTTAACTCAAGAATGATATCGGCAGCATTTTCTGTAATGGTTCTAAGCATTTCTTCACTTTTGAGCAGAGCCGATTCGACTTGTTTGCGCTGAAGTGTTGCTGCAGCTAACGAAACAAAGTTGTTCAGGATTTCTGCTGGAGGAGCCAGATGTTGATTGTCCAGAGCCAGAATTGCAGTGCCTAGCAGGTGCCCATCTACACAGAAAGAAGCCTCAAAAAAGTAGTCTGCGCCAAGTTTCGACTGTAACGAAAGCCCAACATGATGAGGTATTTGAGCCGTAAGAATCTCTGAAAGATAGTTACAGGTTCGTATGTTAGTTTTAGTAAGTTCGTAGTATGTAAAATCAGTAACCGGAGAATAGATTTTCTGCATTGAGTTATCGAGAATGGAGACAACTTCGTCGAGTAGCTTCGATTCCATTTCAATATGCTTTGGCGTCAAAGTTCTGTCTTTCGGGTTATATTCTGAAAAGACAACAGCGACTGCCCCGGTAAAATCCTTAATTCGTTTTGTTATCAGGGTTTCAATCCCATTTCTGTTTGAAAACTTTGATAGTTCAATAGAAAATTCGCTAAGCTTTAAGAGTGCCTCGTTTTGTAAAGCCAGACTCAATCCAGAGGGATTCTGTGCCCCCAAATCTTTGTGAGTCATAACTAAAACATTTCCATTGGAAGAAGATGTTACAAAAGTCGATACTTCTACATTTAGCTCAGCACCATTTACGTGAGTCATTTTTTGTTCGAAAACCTGACGCTTCCAAAAAGTGGACTCACTTATTATTGATGTTATTCTCTTTTCAAGTAGATCAAAATACTCAGGAGTTTTGAATTCTCTCGGGGAAAGTAAATATTGGATATCCCAAATGTTTAGTCCAACTGCGTCGGATTGTTTAATGCCCGTAAGATCTTCCATTGCCCTGTTCCAGCTAACTATCTTACCGGCGCTATCTCCCAGAATAACGCCGAAAGCCGAAAGCTCGACAATATGCTTGTACGATTCGGAATTAAATGCTTTTTGAAATTCGGAAGAGAAAGGAAATCCATCGACAATTCTTTCGCCAAAGCTCATGTCAACTTTTTCCGACTCGCCCAAAGTAGGATCGCCCTTTTTCATAACTACTAAAGACCCCGAATAATAAAATCGTTTTAAATCGCAATATGCCGTTGACCCTTAACACAAATTTTTCCCTTTTTTAAACGGCCTAAATATTTCTATCACGCAATTTAATGAATTAGTTCTGATAAATTGATATAGCAGCCTTGGTTTATTCTAATAAATAAGTAATTATTCGGAGTTTGGTGAGTGAAAATGATAAAATTTAGCTACGATTCGGAATTTGTAGAAAAAGAAAAGGCTGTCCTCTGACAGCCTTTTCACCCGTTACGACGGGAAACTAACCTAAACCAACTAAACCTAATAAACCATAAGCTCATCAAAGTTAACAACTTTTGGAGTTATATAAATAACACGCTAAGCATTACTTTGTTTCGCCAAGTGTATTGTCTTTTTATAAATAATATTTTGAAGAACCTTATCTATCTTTCGATGGGGCAAAAATACTAATTTTTAATAATCCTGCAAGCAGTAGCACTTTAAAACAAATAAATTTAACGTTCTATTTTATATTGATTTAAAGTATTGATATATAGACTTTTTGCGTCTGTTTGTCGAACCTGGAACTAAAATTTGCAGTCTGAATTTGACTAAAATAGGCGTTTAAAGTGTGTTTTTGACATTAATCATGTGGTTTGTTAGGTTTTTGACCGACATGAGAATTTAACAAGCTGATCTTGATAAATACTTTGTATTTTTGATTTGCATTTGGATTGTTCGTTGTATTTTGCTTTTAATTTCTATTGAAATATTATGCAGAAACTATTTTTTGCTTGCCTTTTGTTTTATTCTTGTTTCGCGGTTGGACAAAACAGTCCTAAACGAGAATTTCGTGCAGTCTGGGTTGCAACAGTTGCCAATATTGATTGGCCGTCGAGCCCAAACTTAACTACTGAACAGCAGAAAAAAGAGGCAATTGCAATTTTGAATTTACACCAGCAAAATGGGATGAATGCGATTATTCTGCAAATAAGGCCAGCAGCTGATGCACTCTACAAGTCGGAACTGGAACCATGGTCAAGATATTTAACCGGAACGCAAGGAAAGGCGCCCAGCCCCTTTTATGATCCGCTTCAGTTTTGGATCGAAGAGTGTCATAAGCGAAATATGGAATTTCATGCCTGGCTTAATCCGTTCAGAGTTGCTCAAAATGTTGCTGATCCGCTGGCTTCTACCCATATCGCATTTAAGCATCCGGATTGGATTGTGAATTACGGAGATAAATTGTATTTCGATCCGGGATTGCCTCAAACCCGGGAGTTTGTCGTGAAAGTGGTGAACGACATTGTAGGTAGGTACGACGTAGATGCGATACATTTTGATGATTATTTTTACCCATATCCATTGAAGGAAGACTTTCCGGATTCAGCGTCGTTCAAAAAATATAACAGAGGATATGCTCAGGACCAGAAAGCAACGTGGAGGCGAGATAACGTAGATATTCTAATTAAAAGCTTATCAGAAAATATTAAAAAGACAAAGCCTTGGGTGAAATTTGGAATCAGTCCTTTTGGCGTTTGGCGAAATAAAAAGAACGATCCGGAAGGGTCTGAAACAAATGCCGGTACAACAAACTACGACAATTTGTACGCAGACATTATAAAATGGCAAAGAAACGGATGGATCGACTATTGCCTTCCGCAGCTTTACTGGCAAATTGGGCATCCTGCTGTGGACTTTGTAACGCTGAGTAAATGGTGGGCCGACCACTCCTACAACAGAGCAATGTACATAGGACATGCAGTTTACAAGTTGGAAGCAAACTCTGTAGTGACAGACTGGAAGGATCCGGAACAACTCGTGAAGCAGATTAGGGTGGTGCGTCAGAATCCTCAATTGGAAGGTAGCGCATTCTATAGTAGTATTCATTTTAAAAGGGATTTATTTGGGTTTGATAAAAGCTTGAGAGAAAAGCTTTACAATCATCCTGCGTTAATTCCTCCTATGCCATGGATTGACAAGAATCCGCCTCTTGCGCCCAAACGTTTTAAAAAGAGAGGTCATAAGCTAAAATGGAAAACGGCACCAACGACCAATGAGATGGATCGACCAACTAATTTTGTCGTTTATTTAAATCTGGTTGGAACCAAATTTGATGCACGAAATTCAGAAAATATTTTTACCATTACGCCGAATAAGAGCATTGCTTTTAAGCCGAACCCACGTAAATCCAGAAAACGATACGAGATAAGAGTTTCGGCACTCGATAGGCTGCATAACGAAAGCGAACTCACTAAAATGAAAGTAATTAAACTGTAAAGAAATTTAAGATGAACCGAACAGTTGACTGTTTTTTTATATACACTGCACAAACCGAAAGCCAGATTTTAATAGACCAACTGCGAACTTCATCGTTGGTTCGCGAGGTTTTTGTTTTGGCGAAAGAGCAAGTTCCGTTAAGAAATTGCCAGACTGTAATTGTAGAGGAAAATAATTCGTGTGCTACAATTAGGCTAATAGCAAAATTGTTGCGAGCAGATTTTGCTCTGCTTGCGTTGGAGGGATCGGCGATTGAAGTAGGGCAGGGTGCAATCGAGAGGTTGGTTCAGGTGGCCGAAAACACTGATGCGCCAATGGTTTATGCCGATTATATGGAGATTAAAGATAATGTTCGATCTGCTTGTCCGGTAATTGATTATCAACTGGGAAGTTTGCGCGACGATTTTAATTTCGGGCCGGTTCGATTTTATCGCTCAGAAGTTTTAAAAGCTTTTCGGTATGAAAATTACGAAACCCTGAAATATGCGGGAGGTTACGCGTTGCGCCTGAGGGCAAGCAGAATGGGCGAACTGGTGCATATTCCTGAATATTTGTTCACGAAAGTAGAAACAGACACCCGGGCTTCAGGAGAAAAGCAATTTGACTATGTAAAGGTTTCTGCTCGTGAACGGCAGCTTGAAATGGAACAAGTTTGCACTACTCACCTGCGAGACATTGGAGCCTTGTTGCTTGCACCATTTCCTGAAACTATTTTTTCTGAGAATTTTGAAACAGAAGCGACTGTAATTATTCCGGTTAAAAATAGGGTTAAAACAATAAGAGATGCCATCGTTTCAGTTCTTATTCAAAAAACCTCATTCAATTTTAATCTGATTGTGGTTGACAACTATTCAACCGATGGCACTTCGAAAATATTGGAGGAATATGCAAAACAGGGAAAATTGATCCATATTATTCCCGACAGAAACGATTTGGGAATTGGTGGTTGTTGGAACTTGGCTTTATTTCATCCGGCGTGTGGAAAATTTATCGTGCAGCTCGATAGCGACGATTTGTATATCAATGAAAATACTCTCCAAACAATTGTTGACAAATTTTATGAAGAGAACTGTGCGATGGTTGTTGGTAGCTATAAAATGACCAATTTTGATTTGGAAGAAATACCTCCCGGAGTGATCGATCACCGTGAGTGGACTGATGATAATGGACCAAATAATGCATTGAGAATAAACGGGCTTGGTGCTCCGCGAGCATTTTATACCCCTATTTTGAGGGAGATACGCGTTCCGAATGTCAGCTATGGAGAGGATTACGCGCTGGGGTTAGCCATTTCCGGAAAGTATAAAATAAGTCGCGTTTATCAGCCAATTTATCTGTGCCGGCGCTGGGACGATAATACCGACGCATCGCTAAATGTTGCTAAAATGAATGCAAACAACTTATATAAAGATCGCATTCGCACTTTTGAGCTGCATGCAAGAATTCAGAGAAACAAAAAGTCCGATCCGGATAAGGCTTGGCACGACCAGAAATAACGAAATAAATTCTTCAGAAATTGTGAGTCGCGAATCAGTTGAAGGTTCCGGCTTGCAATTTGTCTTTTTTGCTTTTCTGATTGCTGTTCTTTTTTGCCACTTCCGTTTCAACCTGCGACAACATTCTTCCAAAATCATTTTGAGTAATACAGCGATCTTTTCGTTCAGGGAAGATTTTTCTGAACGGAAATTTGTAATTCAGCCTAAATTGGAGTTTGTAGAAATCAGAGAGAGATTTGCCTCCTGACGCAAGTTGGGGAACAGAAAGCTCCATCGGTGTTTGGTTTTCAGCTTTTAGTCCCGGAACAATCCAGGGGTTGAGGCATGGATATACCTGAATCTGTCTTTCGATCAGTACTTTTGCACTGGGGAGTTTTCTGGCTCTGGTCCACCAAACATCTCGCACTGCCTCCATTGCCATAAATGTTTCCGCTTCGGTTGAAACGACCTCTAGCTCTTTCAAATATTTAGCAATTAAAGTAGTAACTGCTTGTTCGTAGGGCAATTCGCTTTGTAATGCCTGCATCCCAATGGTAACACCCAGAAGGTTTGAATAGGCATCTTCAATAGAGAAGCTCGAATATCGTTCAGGAACAAAAGGAATGGTTGAGGCTCCAAACCAGGTCGCAATCTCATGCCATACAGAAAGGTCATAAGCAATTTTCCCGGCCAGTGAAATCAGGTCCTGATTATTAAGGGTTGGAGAAATATGAACATTAAGGCTTTTTTCTCCGCCTTCGTGACCAAGTTCAATCACTAAAATTCCATTGGCTTTATTCTGATTTAATTGTGTGTATAAAAAGGCAGTCCAGTCAGCCTGGTCTCTCAAATGCCCCATATCAATAAATCCGCCTCTTCTTGAATACATTATGCCATTTCCTTCGGTTGGATCGCCCAAATAGCGGTGAGATCCAATCTTTTCGATACTGGTTGTTTCAGTTAGTTTGATTCCCGGTAACGCGAACATTTGCATATCGGTTCCAAACGAGCAACAAGTTCGAATAATTCGATGTGGTTTAGGCAAAGATTGATTCTCGGCTAGTACGGGAGCCTTCGCAATCAACTTCAGCGGTAAAATGGCGATTAGGAATATAAAAATGGGTTTCGGTAATCTCATGTCTGAACTTAAAATCAGCACAAAAGTAGAAGAAAATCAATAGCTTTTGATTTTTTTGAAATATCCTGATCGTCTTTAAGTTTTTTCAAGAATCATATGTTAACGGATTTCTTGAATGGATAGTTTCTGTGTTAATATGCTTTTAAGTTAATCGACATTATTCCATAATATAAAGGATAATAATTTTCATAGTTAGATTGATTATTTATAGGATTCAGATTTAAAGAGGTGAGCTATGAATATTATTATACTGAGCTTATCAGTGTTAGGTTGATGCTTCGCAAGAACAAAAACTGACAATAGTTTATGAAGAGTTCTTTGCTAAAGTACGATTTATGAAATTCCGTTTAATAAAAGTAGTTGCCGAGCGGGCTCCGATTAATCTGAAACATAGTACGAATGATCGTATTTGTTGCGCCGTTTAGATAGTGGCCAAGTTTGAATTTGAAAACAGCATGTTATATTTCAACTGTTTCTGAAATGTCAAGCCGGTTCCCTTTATTAAGAAACCTGCTTTTTCTTAATAGAGATATTAAACATTGAGCAAGAAAATGACACTGTTCGAAGTGATTTATTCCGGAATAGATGACTAAAGTATGCAGATTTGCCATATTTCCCATGCTTCTATCAATTTTGTATGTTTATTAACATGCTGATCTTCAGCGCAGGGCTTACAATTATCTCAATTAGCATCAAAAAACATTTCAAAAGATTTTGAGAAGAGGTAAAATAAGGTCTATATTTGCGGC
>DAOPZV010000073.1:0-17443 GCA_035353575.1 Prolixibacteraceae bacterium
TAAGTTTAGGCAGATATTGCAAATCAATCTGGTTGAGATATGTCACATCAATTTCCAATGCCAGGTTGATGTGTTTCAACAGCGTTTCGCTGTAAAATGCTTTGCTCTCAAAAAAGTAAGGGTAATAGCCATCTTTCAGGTAATCGTTAAAATAGGCGAGTGGTTTTACCTCCTGAACGATCTCTTGAGCAATTGATTTGTGGTTTTCCAATATCTCAGTCAGCGAATAACTCCTGAAATTTTTGCAGGTCTGATAATTCAGGTATTCCCTGAAAGAAAATCCCTCGAGGTGGTAAATTTTCGCGATGTCTTTCAACTCGCTGTTTTCCTCCAGAACGCGCAAAACCGGCGACGCAGAAAAAATAATCTGCATTTCCGGGAAATTATCGTAGCAGGTTTTTAGCTCCGAGGCCCATCCTGGATACTTGTGAATTTGCTCTAGTATAAGTGTTTTGCCACCAGTTTTGTAAAACTCGTCAGCAAACGAAATAATCTTCCTTTTCGTGAAATAGAAATTATTCAAATTCACATAAAGGCACGATTTGTCGTTCAGGAATTTTTCTTTGATGATGTCGAGCAAGAATGTAGTTTTTCCAACTCCACGAAATCCTTTGATTCCAATAATACGATCGTTCCAATCTATTTCATCCATGAGTTCTCTCCGGATGGTTTTTTGCGATTGTTCCTGAAGTGCGTTGTGGATGTTGACCAAACTTAGCATTTGCTTAATTTAATGCAACAAATTTAAACGATTTAAATCAAAATTGTAATCTTTAGATTGCAAAATCATTTTAAAATTGTAATTTATATTTGTTAAAAATAAGATGTGATTGCCACATAAAGATTCAAATTATAGTAAATTAATCTGTATGGCTTGTCAACGAAGTAGTACATCTGTTCGAAATAGTGCAATCCGGTTATTGTTAGGTTTCCAAATTCGCTAATTTTGATTCGTAAATATTTTCAGATGTCAAAGAAAAAGCCAGAATTGCTGGCACCAGTTGGTAACACAGAGTCTTTTTTTGCTGCCATAAATGCTGGTGCCGATGCCATTTTTATGGGTCTTCAGGAATTTAATGCGAGAGGACGGGCGAGTAATTTCACAAGGCCGTTGTTTCAACTGGCTGTCGTGAAAGCGCATGAAAAAAAGGTGAAAGTTTATGCAACCTTAAATGTATTGATAAAGAACCGGGAGTTGGATCAGCTTATTGATGTCCTGGCATTTTTAGACGCTGTAAACATAGATGGAGTAATTATACAGGATTGGGGAGTTTATTATCTTGCTCATAAGTATTTTCCACGGCTGAGGCTTCATGCCAGTACGCAAATGGCGAATCATAATTCGGTTGGCGTAAATTTTGGGAAACGCATCGGAATCGCACGAACAGTGCTTGCTCGGGAACTTACAATGCCCGAACTGGAAGCGATAGCAAAAAAGGCAGATGGAGAACTCGAAGTTTTTGTTCACGGTGCATTGTGTTATTCTTTTTCGGGTATGTGTATGTTTTCGAGTTACCTGGGCGGACAGGGCGCCAATCGCGGTATATGCAAGCAAAGCTGTCGGCGGAGTTACCTGGTAGATGAGGAAAAGCATACATTATTTAGTTTGAAGGATAATCAGCAAATGCAAAATCTTCAACGAATAATTGATTTAGGTATCGATTCTCTCAAAATTGAAGGAAGAATGAAGTCGGCCGATTATGTTTTTCAGGTGAGTAAAGCGTATCGAACGGTTTTGGACAATCCGGGGCAAATGGATATGGCTTCAAAAATGCTGGCACTTGATATGGGGAGAGAGAAAACCTCGTGGTTCTTAGGGGGCAAAGTGGCCGGCGGAATTACCGACGATCCGTCGATAGGCGTTCGGGTCGGTGAAGTAATGGAGATCAACCGAAAATCTGTTTCGTTCACGAGCTCAGTGCAACTTGAAAATGGCTACCGCATCAGAATCCGAAACTCAAATGACGACGAACAAATGTATGTGAAGCTAGAGAATTTCATACAGAACGACGATGTTTATCAGGTCCCTTCATATTTGTATGGGAAGGTTGCGAAAGGAGATGAAGTGCTTCTCGTGCGGATAAAAACACAATCGTTTTCGTCGCGGTTGGGTAGCATAAATTCGCTTCCTGAATTAAAGAAGATGCCGGTTAGAAAGCAGGAAATTCGAAGAAGCCTTCAGTTTGAAACTGGAAAGCCTCAAAAGCCGATGCTGCTGGTCAGGATAGGAAGTCCGGAATGGCTTCCGAAATTGAGATTTGACGATTATGATGCAGTAATTCTTTCGTACAAAAGAACTGATTGGGAAAAATTTGATCCTCAATCGCCCATAATTACAAATAACAAATCAAAAGTGCGTGTTGAGCTTCCCAAGTTTATTTCAGAAAAGCATTTGGATTTTTACAGAAAGTTGGCCGATAGAATGGTGGCTGCTGGGGTCAATCATTTTTTTATAAGTCATTTATCGCAAAAGAGTTTATTGCCGCCCGGTGCCAAGGTTAGCTGCAACGAGAATGTTTACGTTTTGAATGACGCTTCTGCCCGTTTACTTCACGAAGAAAAGATCAGTGAATATGTGTATCCGTTAGAGAATGATCTTGATAATCTGTTAGCGATGACTAATAAGCAGGGAATCGTTGCGTTGTACTTTTATCCGCAACTTTTTTTCTCCCGAATGCCTGTTAAGGTTAACGAACCTGGAATGTTTGCTGATGAAGACAATAAGAAATTCAGGGTTTTTGTGAAAGATGGAATTACAATTACTTATCCTTCAATTCCGGTTGCGCTGTTTCACTACAGAAAGCAATTGGAGAAAAACGGATTTAATCGATTTTTGATCGACTATTCAGGAGAAATAATGACGGCCAATGTTGTAAAGCGAATATTAAAGAAATTTCAGAACGCTGAAGCTGTTCAACTTTCCTCTAATTTTAATTTCAAACTAGGATTAAAATAAAAAAGGGAGCTTTTGGCTCCCTTTTATCATGACAGTATTTTAAATTACTGATCGTTCATTGAGATTAAAAACTCTTCAACAGAAGCAGTTTTCATGACGCGGTTTGAGATGAATTCCATTGCCTCAACAGAGTTCATATCGCTGAGGAAATTGCGCAGGATATAGGTTTTGTCGAGCACATTTTTGTTCATCAGCAAATCTTCGCGACGAGTACTTGATGCTGTAATGTCAACGGCAGGGAAGATACGCTTATTCGATAATTTGCGATCGAGCTGCAATTCCATATTACCTGTACCTTTAAATTCTTCAAATATAACTTCGTCCATTTTAGATCCGGTTTCGGTCAGCGCAGTTGAAATAATCGTTAACGAACCTCCTTCTTCAATATTTCGGGCTGCTCCGAAGAAACGTTTGGGCTTATGAAGAGCATTTGCGTCAACACCACCAGAAAGAACTTTTCCTGAAGCAGGAGCTACAGTATTATATGCCCTTGCCAAGCGGGTGATAGAGTCGAGCAAAATCACCACATCGTGGCCGCACTCAACCAAACGTTTTGCTTTTTCCAAAACCATTCCGGCAACGCGAACGTGGCGCTCGGCGGGCTCGTCAAATGTCGATGAAATTACTTCAGCGTTAACGCTGCGAGCCATATCAGTGACTTCTTCAGGACGTTCGTCAATCAGCAAAACCATCATATATACTTCAGGATGATTGGCTGCAATAGCGTTGGCAATTTCCTTCAGTAACATGGTTTTACCAGTCTTTGGCTGAGCTACAATCAAGCCACGCTGTCCTTTACCAATAGGCGAGAAAAGATCAACAATACGGGTTGAAATATTATCGTGGCCATTTCCAGTCAAGTTGAATTTCTCGTTCGGGAAAAGCGGTGTCAGGTGTTCAAATGGCACGCGGTCGCGGATATAATCAGGTGTGCGGCCGTTAATCTCAATCACTTTGATGAGTGGAAAATACTTTTCTCCTTCTTTTGGAGGACGAATTGTTCCGGTAACCGTATCGCCGGTTTTCAGTCCAAAAAGCTTAATCTGAGATTGTGAAACATAGATATCGTCTGGCGAATTCAGGTAATTAAAATCAGAAGAACGAAGGAAGCCATATCCGTCAGCCATTATTTCAAGTACGCCGGTGTTACTTATAATTCCTTCAAATTCGTATGGTTTTTCCTGGGTTTGCTGAGGCTGTTTTTGTTGTTTATTGTCTCGATTTTCCCATTTCGGATTATTGTCGAAATTTTTCTTTTTGTGCAGATTTTCGTTTCTCTTTTCAATAACTTCTTCGGTCTTTAATTCTTCAACCGGTTGATCTGTTTGAACTTCACTTTTTGGTTGGGAAGTCACTTGTTCTTCAACTGATTCAATCGGTTCAAACAAAGTTTCGTTTTCAGCTATATCTTCAGGAAGCAATATTTCCTGTCTTACTTTTGGCGCCTGATTCTGTTTTGGCTGTTCGATTTGTTTTTGTTCAACGTCTTTTTCCTGACGAAAAGCAGGGCGTTGGTTCTGATTTTGGTTTTGAGCTGGCCTTTGCCCGATGTTTTGATTTGTATTTGGGTTAGAAGAGCCTGCTTTTACATGTTCTGTTCTCGGTCTTTTTTTAATTTGTAACTCTCGTTTCCCTTCTTGTTTGGGCTGGTCCGTATTTGATTGAGTTTCTGGCTTTTCTTGTTCTTTGCTTTCCGTTGGTTTTTCTTCGGCTACTTCGGCTGGTTTTTCTTCTTTCTTTCGACTAAATAATTTAAAAACAGAATTTTCTTCGCGTTTTGGGGTTAGGTCCCTTGGTGATTTAAATTTTTTATCCTCGGTCTTTTTTTCTGAAGCCAAAATGGCTTGTGTATCTAAAATTTTATAGATTAAATCTTGTTTCTTAAATGATTCAACTTTCTTAATGTCAAGTTCTTTGGCAATTTCTTTTAAGTCGGGAAGCAGCTTTCTGCTTAATTCAATAATATCATACATAATTTTTGATTGATTTGTTTAAATCCAAATGTAAACCGGTTAAAATAAAGAAAATAGTGGATTTGAAAAATTGGATGAATTGTACCAGTTCGAAATTCTGCGCAATTATAGCTAATTCTTAAGAACTATCAAAATGAATAGATAAAAATCAAATATTGGCACTTTATTCTTGAACTTATGTTATAACTGATGAAAATTAGATTTAACCAATTTTGACGTTCATTTGTTAAAACTAACAATTCATGCTAAATATCGTATAGTTCATGTAAATTACCCTAAATGAGAGAACCATTAGTTTCAAATATAATTACATTAGTCGTTGTGTTGTTCGTGAAAAAGGGTAGAAAAAGGAAATAATCCTTAAAAAAAGTAAGAGATGAGACAGCTTAAAATTGCAAAACAGGTAACGAATAGGGAAACATTGTCGCTTGATAAATACCTGCACGAAATTGGGAAAGTTGCTCTGATTTCTTCCGAAGAAGAAGTTGAGTTAGCTAAACGAATTAGAAGAGGAGACAAGGACGCATTAGAGAAATTAATTAAATCAAACCTTCGTTTTGTGGTTTCGGTTGCCAAGCAATACCAAAACCAGGGTTTAAGTTTACCTGATTTAATTAATGAAGGAAATTTG
This sequence comes from Prolixibacteraceae bacterium, assembly GCA_035353575.1. Lineage (GTDB taxonomy): Bacteria > Bacteroidota > Bacteroidia > Bacteroidales > Prolixibacteraceae > Aquipluma. The sequence continues at coordinate 5,561 of DAOPZV010000073.1, forward strand.
GGACTAATAAAAGCTGCCCAGCGATACGACGAAACACGCGGTTTCAAATTTATTTCATATGCTGTTTGGTGGATTCGTCAGTCTATATTACAAGCTCTTGCCGAACAGTCGCGGATAGTAAGGCTTCCTCTGAATAAAATTGGATCAATTACCCGAATAAACAAAACATTCAACCGCCTGGAACAAGAATATCAAAGAGAACCAACGCCGGAAGAGGTCGCTTTTATATTGGAAACATCATCAGATATTGTTGAAGATGCTCTGAAAGTATCGTCACACCATATATCCATGGATGCTCCGATCCATGAAGAAGACAGCGGTAATAATCTGTATGACATTCTTTTGAATGAAGAATCACTTAGTCCGGATAAGGGATTGATATATAATTCATTGTGTAAAGAAATTGAACGGACATTGTCAACGTTGACAGAGCGGGAAGCTGATGTGATTCGTTATTATTTCGGATTGAGCGGTTGCAAGCAACATACTCTCGAAGAAATAGGCGAAGAATTCGGTTTAACCAGGGAACGTGTTCGGCAGATAAAGGAAAAGACCATAAAGAAAATGAGAAATCAATATCGGAATAAACTGCTTAGAAGTTATTTGTAGAAAATTGAAGCTGCCTCGGCAGCTTTCTTTTTTTTCTGGGTTCTACAAAACGGATAAAAGTTTTATTTTTGGTGACAAAATTTAAAAAAATGAGACTAATTGCGCCATCTATTTTAGCAGCAGATTTTAATCGACTTGGAGATCAAATTGAGATGCTTAACCAAAGTGAGGCAGATTTTATTCATTGTGATGTGATGGATGGCGTGTTTGTGCCAAATATCTCTTTTGGAATTCCGATCATTTCTGCTGTTAAAAGTATTAGCAAAAAGCCTCTGGATGTCCATTTAATGATTGTAAATCCAGAAAAGTATCTCGTTGATTTCCAAAAGGCCGGTGCTGAAATAATAACTGTACACTACGAGGTTTGCCCTCATCTGCACCGTACTGTTCAGCAGATAAAAGATCTTGGGATAAAAGCAAGCGTGTGTTTGAACCCACATACCCCAGTGATGTTGCTTGAGGACATTATTGCCGAAATGGATATGGTTTTGCTAATGTCGGTGAATCCGGGATTTGGTGGCCAGAAATTTATTGATAACACCTATCGTAAAGTATCAGTTTTGAAAGAATTAATTCTGAAAAAGAGCTCGACAGCTATAATCGAGGTTGATGGTGGGGTGAATTTTGAAGTCGGGAAAAGCCTATTTGAAGCTGGTGCGGATGTTCTCGTTGCCGGAAGCTTTGTGTTTGGTGCCGAAAATCCGATTCAAACAATATCTGAACTGAAAAAACTATAAGCGAATGCGATAGCGATCGTAAGATTTAAGTGCTTCTTTTTTAGGAAACTTAATGTGTGAGGTCTCGCATGAGCCATTACACCCGCTACAATTCGAACCAGTCGCTTTCTTTCCAACGAAATTAAAGAAGTGGAGAAATTTCCATCCCAATGCTAATGTTGCTATAGCGATAATCAAGTATGTAAGTATGTCGTAGATCATTTTGTTGTTAAATAAAATGTGTCGAAATCTGGAAAACAAGAAATGCAGCAATCCAGGCAACAGCTGTTGTGTATATGATTGCAAATACCGCCCACTTAGCCTTTCCTGATTCATTTCTAATTGTAGCTATAACGCCTAAGCATGGGAAATAGATCAATACAAAAGCAAGAAAAGCTAAAGCAACAGGAGTTGTGAATACCTTCTGCCCAATTTTTTCGCCGGAAATGTATTTTTCCTCTACTAATTTTTTACTCAATCCAACGTGATGATTGTCATCTTGGTCAACTTGGTATAAAACACCCATTGTGCTGACAATTATTTCTTTAGCGGGTAGTCCTGCCAGCAAACTGATGCTCATTTTCCAGTCAAATCCGAGAGGAGCCATAACTGGTTGAATAAATTTACCGAGTTGCCCCAAATAACTATTCTCCAATTGACCGCCTTTAGCTTGTGATTGTTGTTGCCCGGTAGCGCTTTCCGTCGAAATAGCTGTTCGAATTGGCTGTGCGTTTTGACTTTCACGTGGAAAATAGCCGAGGGCCCAAATGATTACAACCCCAATGAGAATAACACCTCCAATTTTTTGCAGGTACTGACGAGCCTTATCCCACATGTGAATGGAAATATTCTTCAATGTAGGGAGTCTGTATGGCGGAAGTTCCAGTACAAAAGGTGTTTCTTTATTTTTGAATATTGTTCTGCTCAAAAGTTGCGCGGTCAGAAATGCAATCAAGAGTCCGCCAAAATAGATCGAGCTAAGCACCAGTGCCGGATTTTCAGGGAAAAAAGCAGTTATAATTAATACATACACGGGCAACCGTGCACTACACGACATAAAGGGAACGATTAGCATGGTCAAAATGCGGTCGCTCGAATTGCGAAGGGTTCGTGTTGCCATTATTGCCGGAACATTGCATCCAAAACCCATAACCATCGGGATAAAAGATCGTCCGTGAAGTCCAAACCGGTGCATTATTTTATCCATGATGAACGCTGCACGTGCCATATATCCCGAGTCTTCCATGAAAGATATGAAGAAGAAGAGTATCAGAATGTTTGGTAAGAATACCAGGACGCTACCTGTTCCATCAATAATGCCGTTAACTACCAAATCTTTAAACATCCCATCCGGCAACGCAGAAGATATTTGTTGACTAAACAAGGCTACAAAGTCTTCTATCCATTTCATAGGGATCGCACCAATTTTAAATGTTGCAAAAAAGGCGAGCGATATTGATAATATAAAAATTGGAAAGCCTAATATATTGTTTGTTAATACATTGTCAATCCTTTCTGAAGTATTGACTGTATTTTTTTTTCTGTGCCGAATTGTTTCCTTTAAAGCGCCGGAGATGAATCCATACTTTGCATCGGTAATAACTGTTTCACTATCTTCATTGTATATTCCTTCAATCCGTTTAATCTCAGATTGAGCCGTTTTTTCGATTTCACTAAAATTTGGATAGGTTGACAGCGACTCGGCCGTTTGTTTATCACGTTCAAGTAATTTTATGGCTAAAAAGCGCGACGAGGCGGTATCAATTATCGGTTTCTCGAGTTTTATTTTTTTTCTGAGTGTCGAGATTGATTTTTCAATTTCCGTCCCATAGTTGATGTGTATATGCCTCACTATCGGATCGCGATCTTCATATACTTCAATTGTTTTATCTATCAATTCCTGAAGTCCCTTTCCTTTAGAGCTGATGGTCGGAATAATCGGAATTCCAATAAGTTTGCCGAGCCCCTGGTGATCGAACTTTACGCCGTTTTTAATCAATTCATCAAACATGTTCAAAGCAATAATTACCTTGATGTCCATGTCAATAAGCTGGGTTGTAAGGAAAAGATTTCGCTCAAGGTTTGAAGCGTCTATCACATTAATTACAATGTCAGGCGTTTCATCCTGGATGAAATTCCGGACATAAATTTCTTCAGGAGAATAGGCAGTTAACGAATAAGTTCCGGGTAAATCAAAAATATTGAAGAAATAGTCTCCGCTTGAAAATGAAGCTTTTTTTGCATCAACTGTAACGCCACTGTAGTTTCCAACATGCTCTTTTGACCCCGACAGAAAATTAAACAATGTCGTTTTTCCGCAGTTGGGATTCCCTACAAGAGCGATATTAATAGTGCGTTCTTTCTCTTTGGCGGAAATCTTCAAGTTTTCACTGTCAATGACTCCTTCGAAATCTTGAGTAAGGTATTTTGAAGCTTCATCAATGCTAACTACTTCTATCAAATTCGCTTCAGTTCTTCGTAAGGTAATATTGTAGTCAAGAATTTTGAACTCAATAGGCCCATTAAAAGGAGCAGTTTTGATAACAGTCACTTCTTTCCCTTTAACAAAGCCCATTTCCGTGATTCTCTTTCGGAAAGAACCATGCCCCAAAACTTTGGTTATGATTACTGATTCCTTATTTTTTACCTCTGCTAACCGCACTTTATTGCCTCAACGCTAATCTAATTTAAACTAAATAAGAATAATGGACAAAGATATTTAAGTTTTGTAAAAACTATTAAAAAATATTGCTTTCTTGAAAATTGAGAGTTGATTAATTTACATTTGCAGCACGATCGTTACAATATGGAGGAGGATAATATATATAAGAAAATAAAGGAAGCCATCGCCTCTCTGCCCGAGAATTTCAGTATTCTGGAAGAACAAGTTGATGTTGAACTCCAAATGGAGTATTTTAACTATTCCAGAGATATGAAAGCGAAATTTACGGTTGACGATATTTTGCAACGCCAGGATGATTTGTTTAATCCAGATGTTTCACTTCAGGAAAAGAAGGATTTACTGGTGTTACTTGCTTCTCAGGAAAAGGTTGAAGCTTTTCGGGCGATTGAGAAATATGCAAAAAATCCCGATCCCGACTTGAAGCCGTGGAGCATTTTAGCGCTTCAGGAGAGTAGGATGGTTATTCAGAGTTCGCTGATGGACGAGCAACAGGTTTATATTTCTACCGGTCTTGGTGGCAAGGGACAAAATCTGAGGTATTTTGTTGTATTTATTGGTAATGATAACGTTGATGAATATTCGGGAGTTCAGAAAAAGCTAATTCACGATGAGCTGGAATTCTCGTTGAAAAGGCATGAGGGCATACTCGAGGAAATTACCTTCGACAAAGAACTTGCTGAAGCGTTGCTTTTACTTCCGGTTAAATCGGATATTCAGGACGTGTTCAGTAGTGTGATTAATGAGTGTAATGAATACGGAAACTTTGTGCGTCAGGACATCATTATTACAAATGTAAAGCGAATGACTACAGAGGAGATTAGAGATTTTATTGATAGAAAAGGAAATAATGAAGAATCAGATTAATTTAGCAATACAAGTTTTGCCGCGGTCGAAGGATAAAGGAACATACGAATTGGTTGATGTTGCAATTGAATTAATTCAAAAATCGGGCTTAAATTATCAGGTTTGTCCGTTTGAAACGGTCATTGAAGGGCCTTATGACGAAGTTATTTCACTTGTAAAAGAGATACACGAGGCTGTTTATGCGGCTGGTGCAGATGAGATGATTACGAATTTGAAAATTCAAACGCGTAAAAATCAGGATGTTTTCATCGATGACAAAATGAATAAATACAAATAGGTAAAATTTCTTATTTCGAAGGTTGTATTTGAAGGATTAAGTTTTATCTTTGCAACGCTTTTGGCAATGGCCCCGTAGCTTAATGGATAGAGCATCTGACTACGGATCAGAAGGTTGGGGGTTCGAGTCTCTCCGGGGTCACAAAAAGTAATATTAAAGCCTTGATTAGCAGTAGTTAATCAAGGCTTTTGTTTGTTTACAATATCTGTTCGAGAAACTGATTGAAAAGGGTTATGCTTGGAAATAATCCATCATTTTCAAGCAGTTCGAGTTGTTCTCTGGTGTGTGTGCCGTTGGTTACTCCCAGTGAAAAACGGCATCCGGCGTTTTTTCCTTCGCCCAAATCGGATGGAGTGTCGCCTATCTTGATTATTTTTCGAACATCATTCACCTCGCATAATTCCATTGCTCTGAAAATCATATATGGGTTTGGGCGGCCTGACACAACCTGGTCGCTGCTTACAGATGCGTTAATTAATCCGTTTCCTGCATAATTTGCACCAAGCCCGTCGCTCCAACCTATTCGTTTCAGGATAATGTCGGTTACCCTTCTGTAAAATCCGGTGGTTAAAGCAATCTTGACATTCTTTTGTTTGAGAAAATCAAAAACATCGAGCGTGCCTTCAGTTGGTAATATTTCTGAATGAGAATAATGAGATTCCAATATCTCCCTAAATGCGTTGTACGAATTTTTGATTCGGTTTTCCAGTTCTGCTGGTTTGGCATCGGGTAATTGCTTTTTCCACAATGTCTCAAAAACTGTAAGTTTTGACCATCCCATCATCGACACTATTTCTTCCGGACTGGTGATTAATCCCGTTTGGTTAACGGCTTTCATAAAGCAATCTTCAACCTCGCTTTTATCCTGAATTGTCGTACCAGCCATGTCGAAAACAACCATTTCAATGTTTAACTTCATGATTAATTTTATTTGTTGAATAATAGATAAATGACTAATATGTTTGCGGTTTCTTCCGATTTGTTTATTTTGAGATGAGGTACGCGCCCATCAAAAAAAAGTGAGTCTCCCTCGTGCATTGTCAGCGTAGTGTTGCCTAATAAATAATCGATGTTTCCGGATATCAGGTGAATGAATTCCATGCCGTCGGTTGTTACCATTTCCCGACTCGCCTGAGGTGCAAGTTTCAGGAGTACGGCACTAAATGTTATTTCGTTGAATGATTTGCTGAAAATCGAAAAATAGTTGAAGCCGACAGACTCTTCTTTGTCAATCGGTTGATATTCTTCCTTTTTTATTAATTTATAAAACGGCGAGGTCGATGAGAAGTCGATTGACTCGAAAAAGTTACCAGGCTTTTCGCCAAGCGCGTTTATAATCTCGAGTAATACTGGAAGAGAGGGGATCGTTCGCCCATTTTCAACGCGTGACAATAATCCCTTGCTTACACCAGACTTAACTGCCAGATCAGTAAGTTTTTGCTCTTTCAGAAGCCTTATTTCCTTAATACGCTTCCCAATGAAGCTAATACTTTCTTCGCTCATAAGTTTACAAATAGTAAATTCTATCAAAATAACTTTTCAAATATAATAAAGAATATTAATTTCTATTATTTTATAAATATTTGTTATTTAGGTAATTTATTTTGAAAACAATTGTATTTTTGAGATGATGATTTTTATTCTTCGAATTCATTAATTTAATATTAGTAAACATGGAAGATAGGGCGTTGAGGGCGGAAGGAGATATTAACCTGACGGCAGCGAGAAAAATGTGGGAGGCCGAATTACCTGAAGAAACATTGCAGTTTATCAACGATGATGCAAATAGTTTTCTACATCAGGCATTGTCAACACCTTGTCTTGATGTGCTGGCTGCATGCGAGGGGCCTTACTTGATTACAACGAGCGGAAAACGGATACTTGACTTTCATGGGAATAATGTACACCAACTGGGGCATGGACATCCGGAAGTAATTGCTGCGGCTATTTCAATGCTTAAAAAGCTTCCCTTTTCGCCTAGAAGATATACCAATCAAGTCGCAATTGAGCTTGCACAACGGCTTGGCACTTTGGCTCCGGGTTTGAGTAAGGTTTTGTTTGCTCCCGGAGGATCTGAGGCTAATTCTATTGCACTGAAATTGTCTCGTCTGGTTACGGGTAAGTTTAAAACAGTGTCGATGTGGGGCGCATTTCATGGGGCAGGGCTCGATGCTATATCTGTAGGCGGTGAGGCTCCCTTCAGAAAAAATGTTGGTCCCTTGCTCCCCGGAACAGAACACATTCCGCAACCATCAACTTACCGCCCTTTGTGGCAAAACGATCCTGATCAGGATGTGTATGTGGCCTTAATCCGACAGATTTTTGAGAACGAAGGAGACGTGGGCGCTTTAATCGCTGAGACGATCAGAGATACCGATGTTCAGATTCCGGTTCCGGGGTTTTGGCGGAAAGTGAGAGCACTGTGCGATGAGTTTGGAGTAACGCTCATTTTTGATGAAATCCCTATTTCGCTGGGTCGCACCGGAAAGTTTTTTGCATTTGAGCACTATGGTATCACTCCCGATATTGTAACTATAGGCAAAGGGCTTGGTGGAGGCGTGTTCCCGATGGCAGCAGTGTTGGCAAACGCAAAATTTAATGCGGTAGCACAGCATTCTGTAGGGCACTTTACTCACGAAAAATCTCCGGTTGGAAGTGCCGCAGCATTGGCTGTATTGAAAGTTATTGATCAGGAAAATCTGCTGGAACGTTCCCGTTGTTTGGGCGAGTTAATGAGAAAGCGCCTTACTGAATTGAAAGATAAATACGAGATTATTGGAGATGTTCGTGGGCTGGGACTACTTTGGGGATTGGAATTGGTTACCAACCGAATTACAAAAGAAAGGGCAATTGCAGAAGCTGAACGGATTATGTATGAGTGCCTGAAAAATGGATTGAGTTTCAAGGTTTCTCAAGGAAATGTGATCACATTGAGTCCGCCGCTTATCATTTCAGAAGAAGAATTGGATCGTGCGCTCTATATATTGGAACAAGCCATAAAGAAAAACGCATAAATAAAAAAAGAAGTCAAAAACCTAAAACAATATTATCATGGATGTTAGTTTATTGCCTGATAACCCTTATTTGTTACTAACCCCTGGTCCGCTATCTACCAGTAAAACGGTGAAATCAGCTATGTTGCGCGATTGGTGTACATGGGATGATGATTATAATCTGAATGTCGTTCAGCAAATCAGGCAGAAGCTTGTTTCATTGGCTACCAGCTCAGAAGAAAATTTTACTTCTGTTTTAATGCAGGGTAGCGGCAGTTTTGGAGTTGAATCGGTTTTGGGGTCGGTAATTTCTTCTGCCGACAAAGTGTTGATTGTTGCCAATGGCGCATACGGCGACCGTATGATTCAAATGGCCAAAATTCTCAAATTAAATTACCTCGCTTACAGTTTGCCTGAAATAAATGCTCCTGAAATTGAAACAATTAAGCAGTTGCTCGAAGAAAATCGGGAGATCACACATCTTGCAGTGGTTCACTGTGAAACAACTACCGGTATTTTAAATCCGGTGAAAGAAGTTGTTGGGCTGGCGAAACAGTACGGTAAGGTAACTATCGTTGATGCAATGAGTAGCTTCGGAGGTATCCCGATTGATGTAGCTGATTGGCAAATCGACTTATTGATAAGTTCTGCAAATAAGTGTATTCAGGGCGTTCCAGGCTTCTCATTCATCATTGCCCGAACGAAATTGCTGGAGCAATGCAAAGGAAATGCACGTTCTCTGTCGCTCGACTTGTATGATCAATGGCAGACGATGGAAAAAGGTAATGGCAAATGGAGGTTTACATCGCCTACGCATGTTGTCAGGGCTTTCTTGCAGGCAATTTACGAGCTGGAAGAAGAAGGCGGCATTGAAAAGCGTTTCGGGCGGTATAGTCAAAATCAGAAGACGCTCGTTTCAGGAATGCGAAGTTTGGGTTTTAAAACACTTTTGCCCGATTTTCTTCACTCACCAATAATTACCTCGTTTATATCACCGGCAGAGAGCGATTATTCATTTATTCGGTTTTATGAATTGCTGAAGCAGAATGGATTTGTAGTTTATCCGGGAAAAGTAACGCAGGGCGAAACATTCAGAATCGGGAATATTGGTGAGGTTTATCCTGATGATATTGAAAGGTTAATCAAAACTATTGAACAGGTAAAGTTCTGGTAAGTCATATTTCTTTAATTTATAGAAGGCAGACCACAGGTAATAACTACTTGTCGTCTGCTTTTTTTTGTATTGCTGTTGTATTGTTATGGGGAGCTTTAATGTTGAGATGTTTTTTTGTGAGTGGTCTTTTTTTTAGGGGGCTAGTGAAAGTATTTGTGTTTTAAAATTATCAGTTTGTTAATTTATGCAGGTTTTGTTTTATATTTAGATATTTTTTTTGATTCTTCTGCATCTTTGTGTCAAGGCAGAATTGAACTTGTCAAACTATTCTAATCCCCCGGAAGAATTTGATCAGTGTCGCTTCCGAAGCAATGTAAAAATTGCTTTTCCTGTATTTCAAATTCAACATTAACACCTAAAACAACTAGAATGACTTCAAGTATTTCGCCTTCAATGAAAAGATGGAGAATTCAGATTTTTGCTGTTACCTGGCTTGCTTACTTTGCTATGTACTTTTGCCGAAAGAACTACAGCGTTGTGATGCCTGTGATGAATCGTGAATTAAATACGTCAAAGGAAGAATTCGCCATCGTAATTACTCTTTACAGTGTAATGTATATGCTTGGTCAGTTCCTTAGCGGATATTTGAGCGATAGGAAAGGAGCCAGAATAATTGTAGGCGTTGGGCTTATTTTGTCAGCTGTATCCAATTTTTTCATGGGATGGGCAGGGTCAATTGCTTCATTTATTTTTTTAATGAGTTTAAATGGGTTGGGACAATCTACTGGTTGGTCGGGCCTGATTAAAAACATGACGCCATGGTATAAGAAGGAGGAACGAGGTGTTGTAATGTCTTTTTGGACAACTTGTTATGTGATTGGTGGCGTAGCGGCAACGGCATTTGCAACATACTGGATTTCGAATCAAAGTTTTCTTCCCGATCTCACATGGAAACGCGCGTTTTTTATACCCTCAATTTTGGTATTTGCAGTCGGGCTGATTTATATTGTTTTCACAAGAAATAAACCCGAGGAAGTAGGGTTGGTGTCGTTCGAAGAAGTAAGTTCTTCGGAAGAAAAAACTGACAGAAATCTAACGCAACTGGCAGTTCTGAAGAATGGAGCCGTTTGGATTGCCGCGGCAATGTATTTTTTTGTAAAATTTACCCGTTATGCTTTCCTGTTTTGGCTACCTCTTTATCTGTCTGAAGCATTGAAATATTCTGATACCCAAGCTGGTTACACGTCAATAGCTTACGAGGCAATAGGTTTCTTTGGAATCTTGGTAGCTGGTTTTGGGTCTGATTATTTATTTAAGTCGCGGCGTTTCCCCATTGCGTCGATTATGCTTTTCGGATTAGCTCTAATGCTATTTTTGCAGCCGCAACTGAGTAAAATGGGCTTGGTACCAACTATTATTTCGATTGGACTGATAGGATTTTTTACTTATGGCCCAGATTCCATTATGTCGGGCGCTGCGGCAATGGACATGGGGAAAGGGCAGGGCACCGCATTGGCTGCTGGAGTAATCAATGGGGTTGGTTCTGCCGGGCAATTGCTTTCTCCGATGGTTGTAGCCTTTGTTTCAAGTAAATATGGATGGGATGCCCTTTTTGAGATGTTTGTTGTTGTTGCTCTGATTGCTGCAATTCTTCTACTTTTTAAGTGGAATTACGGAAAAGAATCAGAATAAGAACTGAAACCGCTTTAACCACACTCAATATGAAACGATGGAAGGCTTTCCTCAGGGATCGTTTGCCGTCGTTTCTTTTTTTATAATTCGGTCTCGCCGGAAGAAAGCTGGCCAAGTTCGAGCTTTATTTCAACGCCACTAATTTTTCGCACGAACGATTGTTCTGTCAGGTACAGCAAAATTCGGGTGGCATCAACATAGCTCAATCCGTCAGGATGAATGTTGGAAATACAGTTGCGTCTTTCGTCGGTCAAGCCAATGGCAGGAGAATAAGTAGTGTAAATTCCCATGCTTTCGTGCGACGATAATCCGGGTCGCTCTCCAATCATAACAGCTGTAAATTTTGCTTTCAGTAGTTCGCCAATTTCGTCGCCAATCGCAACTCTCCCTTGATTAACAAGTGCAACTGCTATTTTGTATTTCGTCGCCAGTTGGGGTGCTGCTAGTTTAAGTACTTCAAAGGCATGGAGGTTTACTGCTTCTGCCGAAAGTCCGTCAGCAATAGCAAAAATAATGTCGAATTCTCTCCCTGAATTTTTCAGTAAATCTGAAGACTTTTCATTTAGCCTGCGTCCCAAATCAGGGCGTTTCAGGTATTGTAGCCGGTCTTCAATCCTGCTGTTCAGTTCAAAAACGGGAATATTTAACTCAGTAAGCTTTTGTTGAAGGGAATTTATATCTAAACCCGAATAAATGGCATCCTTTGCACCAGCGTGTGCTAATTTGAGCGAAAGTACTTCACGCACAGGCATGCTTCCACCAACATTCCCAAGCGCAATTCTGGCTTTAGTGAATTCTTTCAAACCACTCCATGAGTCCTCCTGAATTAACGCCTTTTGCGATACTGAATTTTCGTTTTTCATTCGTATAATTTTTTTGTTTTTTAATCGTGTTTTGGCACGTACTCATGGAATAGCCATTTATACATTTTCGGT